>JBLHKZ010000060.1:0-24529 GCA_047618185.1 Limisphaerales bacterium | reverse complement strand
CTTGAAGGCTCCATTGACCGGAAAACTCCAGCCTTCGGCGAAATGAAAGGCGCCGTCGTTCACGTAGATTCGGTAGCCATGGTAATTCTTCATTGGCGCGATGTGCGTGGTGAAATCGCCGTTGTCGCCGTTGGCGGTCACGATATCCAGATGCCCGTCGCCGTTCATGTCGGCGAGGTCGAAGGAGGCGAAGCCCCACGCGGGATGTTTCTCCACCAGTGTGCGGGGCTCGAATTCGCCGTTCTCAAGATTGGTGAGCAGGTGGATGCCTTCGCGCTGTTGGGCGGTCATGACCACGATGTCCAGCCTGCCGTCCTGATTCCAATCCAGCGTCCGCGCCGCGAGGGCTCCTCCCTGGTCGAGCAGGATGTGCTCCTTGTAGCCGGCGTCGCCCAGATTCTCAAACCACGCGAGCTTGCCAAGCATGTGGCCGTAGCCGCAAACGAGTATGTCGTCGCGGCCGTCTCCATTAAAATCGCCGATGCTTGCGTCGGTGGAGCGGGGCAAATTTGGAATCAGATCCATGAGGGCGACGCCGGTCGAACCGGGGCGCGGAATTTGAACGATTTTTCCGTTTAACTCATCGGAGGGTCCGTAGTCGCCGATCAAGGTCGTGACGAGTCGGGTCTTCTCGATGGTCATGGCCACGGGCGGCGTGGGCATGCGGAGCCCGCGTTCTCGAACGCCTTCGTGGGTGAAAATGTCGAGCGTCCCGGTGTAACGTTCTCCGACGGCGCCCAGAACGATGCGGCGTTGTTCGGGATCGATCTGAATGAGCGTGGTGCGTGGATTGCCGCGGAACTTGGGAAGCTCCACGTCGAAGCCGGGCAATTCGGTCTCAATCTTGGCGTGATCGGCCTGGGGCGCGGGCAGGGAAGGCGCGGACTCGAGATAGAACAGGCAAATGGCGCGCCAGTCTGCGGCGCTGATGGCCGGTTCGTCCGGAATGACCTTGGCCTCGCGGGCACGCGGGCTCAGGCCAAGTTCATCGTAGGGATCCTTGTCGTTGAGGCGCAGTCCCAGCCAAAGCGCCATGTCGGGGAGGACTTCCATGCCCCAGGTGACGCGGTCGAGGAGTTCCGGTTCGGTGTAGATGTGGCAGCTGGCGCACACGGTGCGGGCGAGTTCCTGACCGCGGCGAAACTCCGGCGTCCTTCTCGCCTCGGATGGAGAGGTCTCGGATACACGGTTTCCTGCGACCTGTTGAGGAGCGGCATTGTTCGTTTGCAAAAAGTCCGTTTCCTTTTGGGACGGCCCAGTCGCTATCGAAATGACATACACGACGGCCGCCGCGCCCAGAATGAAGAGCGCGATAGGCCGCAGCGATCGGTCCTGATCGCTTTCCGGTGTGGGTTCTGGAATTTGCATGTTGGTTTCGCCGACGGGCGGAAACTAATACTCGGGTCTGGCGGCGCGGCCAAGAATTTCCCTTGCCTCCCGCCTTGTCGCGTCGATGATCGACGCCATGGATGTTGAACCGGCTGTGAAGCCGATGACCGAGGCCTCATTTCAGAAGGCCATTTCCGAGGAGAAACGAATCAACGCGCGCAGGTTGGGTTTATTCACCGCGATTGGTCCAGCGCTTTCCTCGCGCTGCACGTCATCACCGTCGTCGTCTCGACGGTCGGTTCGAATTGCGGGAGGCTCCGGTGGCGAACGCGAAGGGCAAGGAGAAGCCGGTGCAGACCTTTGTCCCGGTAAGTTGAGCGGGATCGGGACGAGGCGAAGTAGGCCGCTCAATGGAGGCTTGTCGGCGTTACATATCCGGCAGGTCTTTGTAAATTTTGTGGCTCGTTTAACTCACGTCCCGCAAGCAACATGCCGGCGATGACAAACGGAGTGAAAAGCCCAATTTTCCAAACAAGCTTATGCCCCTGAAGAAATTCAACACCCTCATCCACGACGGCCTGAGTGAACTGAAACGACGTCTGCCGGAACGCAGGATCGGAGGGCGCGACGCCGAGGAACTCGCCGAATCGATCGATGGCTTGAATTTCCCCGCGACCGTCGCTTTCCTGGGCGCGAGCGAATCCCCGCGCGACGGCTCCCAGCGGGAATTGATCGAGCAGGCGGCGGCGAATGTGGCGCGTGATGAGGAGATGCGAAAGCTCGGGGTCGAGGCCCACGTCGTGGAGGATTCGGTCAACGATTTGATGCGGAATCACGCGCCGGCCGATCGAGCCTTGGGCAGACTGTCGCGGGTCCGGGAGGCGAGGCAGTTGATTTTTGACGGGGTCGTTCGGGAATTGATGAAGGCTGCGGGGCTTCCGTCGGTGACGCCTGGCGAGGTCCATCAAATTGCCGCCGTATTGCAGTCGCGAGAGTTCTATGGGGACTTCGCCTCCGCGTCCGCGGCGTTGGCCAAAACGGTCAAAAGCGCGCCGAAGGCGGTCTTGACCGATACGGCCGCTATGTTGGATACGGCGCGCGGCGTCCCGACCAATGTGTTGGATCTGGGGACGGAATCGATGCCCAGGGACCCGAGTGTGCCGCCGCCATTCCCTTCGCCGATTCCGCCTCCCGCGCCAATTCCTCCGACAGAGACTCGATCGGAAAGCGCTCAATCGGTGGCGGAATTGACAAGGTCGCTGATCGGTCGGGAAAACAAGACCGTGCGCGCCGCGGTCATTATCTATGCCCGCGTTAATGGCATTCCCTTGCGAGCGCGCGATTTGGACACCCTTCACGACCACGCCCTCACGGGTGACAAACCTGAGATTGGCCCCTTGCTCGTCGCCGGCTTCGATCGCTTTGTGGCGGGGCTGGGTAACTATGGCCTGCGCGAAGCGCTGAGGCGCATGGGGCTCAAGTGACGTTGAGCTCCGCCGGATTCACGATTTGCATCGTG
Source organism: Limisphaerales bacterium (assembly GCA_047618185.1). Classification (GTDB taxonomy): domain Bacteria; phylum Verrucomicrobiota; class Verrucomicrobiia; order Limisphaerales; family JAYPEY01; genus JAYPEY01. Next base: position 21,681 of record JBLHKZ010000060.1, on the reverse strand, counting down.
TCGAGCGTCGCTTTGATCTTGGCGACTTCGTGCGTGCGAAAAAGATCCGTCCGCCCGAGCGCGGCGAGCACGGCAAAGAAGGGTTCTGCGCTGCGCACCTCCTCGCCGAAAGTCTCAAAGGCGTGAGGCAAGGCATGGCAAACTGGAAACCCCAGTTCGCGCAGGCGGAATGAATTGAGAAACACGTCAATCTGATGACGCACCCGCGTTTCGCCGTCCGTCAGATTGCGATAATAAAACCCCAATCCCGGATCGATGAAAATTTTCGTCACGCCCGCGCGAGTCGCAGTCTCGATTTGTCTGGAAAAATAGTCGCGCAGATCGGCGATGGCGTCGTCGCCGAACAGAACGTCCTTCGCCTCGCGGACGTTGTCGCCCTGCACGTGGCAGATGATGACGGCGGCGTCGTTGGCGGCGGCCATTCGATACATCTCCTCCGCGCTGGCGGTTCCAGTCAGATTGAGGACATTGGCTCCGGCTTCGAGGCAGGCTTTTGTCACAGCGGGTTGATAGGTCTCGATGGAGACCAGAATATCCCGCTCGCGAAGACCTTTGAGGACGGGCAGGAGCTTGCTCTTTTGACCGGTGTCGTCCAGGCGCGCGGCGTCGGCGAGCGTGGATTCCGCGCCGAGATCGACGATGTGCGCACCCTGAGCGGCAAGGGTCTGGCCGCGACGAATCGCAGATTCGACCGAGAGGCAGACGCTCTCGCGATACCAGGAATCAGGCGAGAGATTGACGACGCCCATGATCGCCGGTTCTGAATTAAAGCGAAATCCGCGGTCGCCAATGGAGAATTCACGGACCGTCGCCGCCGCGGCGTCGGGGTGCGCGTGGTAAATTTCGGCCAGATGTTTCAGCGTGAGCATTGGGAGGGGAGTGTTGAAGCGACAAAACGCCCCGGCAAGGAAAAGTAGACGGCTGTGTGTTGGCGGGGGGGCGCTGCGGTTGCTGGGAACTCGGCTGCTTTGAATGGAATGGGACACCGAGGACGGCGTCCGTCTCCTGTGGTGAGAGGGACGCCGTCCTGGATGTCCCCTATTTCAGGAGAACTGAATGCGCCCAATTCGAAGGGGAAATCAATGGCGCGCCTGGGAGGACTCGAACCTCCGACCGTCTGCTTAGAAGGCAGATGCTCTATCCAACTGAGCTACAGGCGCAAAACCGGCGGGGGGGAAAGTAGACGCAGTCCGGGCGTCGCGCAAGCGCGCAGCTGACAGGATGGGGCAGAGGATCGGGCGGAGGAACAGGCGAGCGCCTGAGTCTCGCATCGAGAGTCCAGCGTCTCTTTCGAAGCACGGAGTCGACTTCGAGCCGGATGGCGGAAAACCGTTGTTCGGGCATTCGGCCTGGGGACATCTGTCCTTTTGCGGGAACGATTTCGCCTGGAAGGAATTCCAAGGACGTTGGATGGGCTGGCGCTTTTTCATGGCGGAGCGGCGATTGCTTTGCGATCATTTGCCGCATGATTGTGAATGTTCGGCCGCGTATTTGTTCGCTGACTTCGTTGGTTTTGAGTTTGGCGGTTATGCTGTCCGGAGCGCTGGCGGCGGCTGACTGGCCTCATTGGCGCGGCGCGGGACGGGACGGACATACGTCGGAGGATTCGGGGTGGGCGTCGGGGGCGTGGTCGTCGATGCCCGCGGTCTGGTCCGCGGAGGTCGGGCTGGGATCCACTTCTCCTATTGTTTCGCAAGAGAAACTCTACGTGATGGGCTGGCGCGATGGACGCGATTTCCTTCGCTGTCTGGACGCGGCAACGGGAAAGGAGCATTGGAATCAGTCTTATCCGAGTCCGGAGTATGGCCGCTACTCCAAGGGGGACAAACAGTTTTACCGGGGGCCGACGGGGACACCTGAACTCGATCTCGAAACCGGGCTGATCTACGCGCTGAGTGTCGACGGTTTGTTGAATTGTTGGGACACCCGGAAACAGGGACGCACGGTATGGAGTTTGAACCTCTACGACCGGTTTGAAATTCCAAAGCGTCCCCAGGTGACCCAATACCGGCGAAGTTACCGCGATTATGGCTACACCTCCGCGCCGCTGGTTCATGGCGGTTGGTTGCTGGTGGAAGCGGGCGATCCGAAAGGCGGCAATTTACTGGCGTTCGACAAGCGCACGGGAAAACTCGTCTGGCGTTCGGAAAACAAGGATCCGGCGGGGCATACGGGTGGGCTGGTTCCGATGACGGTTGAGGGAGTCCCCTGCGTGGCGGCCATGACCGCGCTGAATCTCGTCGTCACGCGGCTCGATAAAGGACACGAGGGCGAGACCGTGGCCGCCTACCCCTGGATCACGGATTTTATCAACACCATCGCCACGCCGGCCATTCACGAGAATCATGTTCTCATCACGTCGATGTACAACCAAAAGGCGATTTGCAAACTGACGATCACTTTGAAAGGGGCGCGCAAGGTCTGGAGGCAGCCGCATGCGTCGGAGGTTTGCAGTCCAGTCATTCACGACGGCCATGTGTATTGGGCGAATCGCGGCGTCCAATGTCTTTCGTTTGATTCGGGCAAGCGGTTGTGGTCGGGCGGCAAGGTTGGCGCCGCGGCTTCCTGTATCGTGACAGGCGACGATCGCTTGATCGTTTGGGCCAATGACGGAGATCTTGCCCTGCTCGAAACGGCGGAACGTTCCGTGGGAGAATTTAAACAACTCGCTCTTCATCGGGACGTCTTGAAGGACATGGCCTGGCCGCATGTCGTTCTTTCGGGAGGGCGTCTTTATTGCAAGGATCGGGGCGGCCGCATCAAGTGTCTGTCGCTGACGGGGGTATCGCAATAGATCGGCTGGGGTAAAACAGCGCTTTTATCGGACTGACCCTTTCACTGGGTTTCGCGTTGCGCCGCATCCGAGCGCAGGCTGTACAGGAGCGTCCGAAAGAACGCCGCCTCACAGCTTGCAACACCCGGCGAAGCGGGGGTCTCGAACTCCATGGCGGTCGCCAATGTCTCCAACATGGAATGGCGGGCTTCTCCCTTGAGGTTCTCCAATTTCAGGTGGTCCACCGATTCGTCCGATAGTCCTTGATCCAACTCTTTCACCAGCTCTGCACGGTGTTCGCGGTATCGGCGCTCCGCGGCGGCGCTTGCGCTTGAGCTGAACCATGTTGCGGTGACCTTGCGGGCGGGCGAAATTTCGTTTGGCTGCGTTCAGAAGGCTGGGGACTTTTAGCCCCAGCCCCATCACAAAGATGCCGGCCGTGAAGATCAGCGGCGTGAAGATCAGCGGCGTGAAGATCAGCGGCGTGAAGATCAGCGGCGTGAAGATCAGCTTCATGTCGCGACAGTTTCGAAGACGATGCAGGTGAGGTGAAGCCAGCAGCTGATTCCTCGGGGAAAATGGGACACCGAGGAAGGCGTCCGTCTCCCGTGGTGAGAGGGATGCCGTCCTCGGCGTCCCATCCCTGAAGCAATTAACACGCAGTATTCACTCGCCCCGCGGGAGAGCGTAGCGAATGAAAATGAAGATAACCGCGGGCACGACGATCAGGAGGAGCAGCGCCGCCAGGGTGAGAAAGATGTAGATCGACGAATTGCCGGAGGTCTTGCGGGTGTTCTTGGCGGCGGGCGCCTTGCCGTGGCGCGAACTTTTTTTTTGGCGTTTGGGTTCGAAGACTCTCTTCGGGAGATTGGGATCCTTGGCGACGAGGTCGCGCACGTCGAACATCTCGTCGTTTCCGGGCGCCTTCTTGTCGCCCTGCTTGCCGTTTGTGGTTTCCATCCGTCGACTCAACTAACGGGTTACGACTGTGTCTCCCTCCAACAGATCGCTCGTTTGAGTGCCTTCAATGGGATTCGCGACGCAATGATCCTTGGCGACTCGAACGACCTTTACCGCGCCGATCGTCTTGCCGGCGCGTTTCACCGCGAATTCCAGCTTCACCTCCGCGCCCTGATCGGAGCCGATATTCAGGACCACGAATTGATACTTGGGATCCGACGCGGTGACCTTGCCCGCCAGATTTGAGACGGGATTGGCGCGCTTGTGATCCTCGATGAACTTGTCGAGCAGTTGCTCCCCGACAATCGGAATCACCGCGAGTTGTTGATTGATCTTGCCGTTGAAATTCTCGGACCAGACATCGGCGCCGGCGTGGTAGGTCTTGCGGTTGGCGCTGAAGGTGATCTGTCGATGAAACTGGACCGTGAGGGCGAGGAATTCGCCGGCGCCGTCGGTGTTGAGAGTGACGATGAGACTGCCGGAGGAAGGCTGCGCGCCGAGGATGAATCCCGCGTCGGTCAAGCGCTTGACGAAGCGCTTACGAAGGTCCTCGCCGTCGATCTCGTTTTTCTTCGCATTGATGCCGGGAATGACCTTGAGGTCGACATGGAAGGGATTCGTCAGCTCCAGCCCGGAAGTGGACAGCAGAGCAGAAGCCTGACTCTCCGCGGCCGAGCCCAGATTGGTCGTTAGCAAGACAGCCAACAAAGCCGCGACGAATTTCAGTGGTTTGAACATGAGCCCGGAGATACTGGCCGAGGGGAGGGCAAGGCGCAATGAAATGTCGGAGGGATGAGGGGATGGGCCGAACGTGTCTGCTATCCCTGCGGGATTTGGACTTCTTCGGCGAAAGCGGGCTCTCTGCCCGGAGCAAATTCATGTTTATTGGTGTCCATTCGTGGTTGCGGCTCGGGTCCTGAACCTGATGTGAGCATGAGGGGAACTTCGCACTACCCGGTTTAGGTCGATTGGACAGAAAAACGGGTTTTCATGTTTTGGAATCGGATGTAGGTTCTCCGGGCTGGCGGTTGGCCGGCGAGGATTCGAGAACGTCAGACACATTTATGGAAACTTATTTTAACAACATCACGCCGGAGGAAGTGACCAAGGACAAGTTGGTCGCCGATTTGGGCACGGTGGTGAAGGATGCCGAGGCTCTGTTCAAGGACGCGGGCGAGAAACTGCCGGAGAAGACGCGCGAGCAGTTGCGCAAAGCCGTGGATCAGATCAAAGAGAAGTGCGAGGCCGTGCAAAAGGCTGCCATTGAGGGCGCTCGGTCGACCGAGAAAGTGGTGCGCGAACATCCTTACGAATCGCTCGGCGTGGCGGTCGGTGTCGGCTTGCTGATCGGTTTGTTGATTAACAAGAACTGAGTTTTCCGTCGCTTATTCCATTTTTCGAAGACCTGCCCGTTTGGGCGGGTCTTTTTTGTGGGTGGGGATTTGGTCGGATGAGGGGTATCAGCGTGGACTCCAAGTTCCTGTTGCCAAACAGGAGGATTCAAACTGGTGGGCCGTATCCGGGTTGAAAGCTCGACCGCGCAAAGCGTGGGGATTCAGCCCTACGGCCGGATTGATCTGCTTCAGGCCGCTATCCCGCGAACGCGATCAACACAGACTTGAAGAGGCTGTGCTTTGTGCGGTTGGGCTTTCAGCCCATTCCTCCTCCCGGATTGAGCGAGCAGGGTTGGGGGAATTTCCCGCGTTGGCGCCAGACTTCGTAGAGGAGGGCGGCTCCGGCATTGGCGACGTTGAGGGAGTCCACGGCGTCAGTTTGCGGGATGGCGGCGCATTCGTCGCAGGCGGCCAGCGCGCTTTCGGAGATGCCGTGGCCTTCGCTGCCGAAGACCAGGCAACAGTCGCGGGTCAGGTCGACATCCATGGCCGTCTGGCTGTCCGGGCGCGGGTGGGCGGCGACGCAGTGGACGCCGACGGCGCGTAGGTCGCGCAGGGTCTGGGCGAGATGGGGCAGGGCAACGATCGGGAGCTTCAGCACTCCGCCCATGGAGGAGCGAACGGCTCGACGCAGAAAGGGGCTGCTGGAGGTTTCGCCGATGAGCAGGGCCTGCACGCCGAAGGCCGCGCAGTTGCGCACGAGGGCGCCGAGGTTTTCGGCGTTGCTGATCCCTTCGAAGGCAGCCAGCAGGCAGGGGCGGGGGCTGTTCATCAGCACGCTTTCCAGGCTGGGCTCCATCGGGATTTTCGCCACGGCGAGGATGGGCTGATACATGGTGTGGCCGATGAGCTTTTGTAGTAGCGGCTTTTCACCGGTGTAGACTTGGATCATCTCGGAGCGCGCCCGGCAAGCCGTCTCGACCCGCTTCAGCCATTCGTCCGACACCAGGAGGGAAATTATGGTGAATCGGCTCTTGAGCAGGACCTGGACGGTCTTCTCGCCCTGGATGACGAAGATGCGCTGCTCAATGTGCTCCCGGGTGCGCTTTAGTGTGCGGTAAGGCTCAAGGCCAGGAGCCTGCAGGGAAGTGATTTTCTGTATTTCGAGCATGAGCGTGGCGAAGGTAGCCTGAATCCATTCGTCCGGCCATCTGACTTTTTTTGGCGAAAATGCGGGCTGAGAAAGGGGTGATTTTTAGCGAGCCTAACACTGGCGCTGTGGGAGGCGGTTTGCTAGGGTCCCGCCATGTCTAAGCAAGCTTGGAACATTTTTATCGGGTTTCTTGCGCTGTTGAGCATCGGTTTTCTGGGCTTCAACGCGTGGCAGTATCGGCAGCAGCTGGACAAGTCGAAAGCCGATCTTGAGACGGAACGCGCCCGGGTAAGCGAGAGCCAGAACGCGGGTGAGTCGTCGGCCGCGAAGCTGAATAATGACATCGCGACGCTGCAGCAGAATCTGAAGCAGACTCAGGAAATTGCAGTGCGACTGGGCTCGGAGAAGACGACGCTCCAAACGACCAAGGCGGCGCTCGAAGCCGCGAATAATCGACTCTCGGCGGAGAATTCACGGCTCCAGTCGGAGGTGCAACAGGCGACGGCGCTAAAGTCCCGTTTGGAATCGGACTTAAAATCGGAGTTGGCGTCGAAGGATGTGAAGATCAGCCAGTTGGAGGGCAAGTTATCCGTCGATATCCTGAATAAAGTCCTGTTCGATCTGGGCAAGGCGGAGTTGAAGGATGAGGGCAAGAACATCCTTCAGGATGTTGCGACGGCTTTGGAAAACTATCCGAATCGTCCGATCCATGTGATCGGCCATACTGACAATATTCCGTTCAAAGGTGGCGGCGGTCGTTTTCGCAGCAACTGGGAACTTTCGGCCGGGCGCGCGGTTGCCGCGGTGCAGTTTCTTCAGAATATTGCCGGAATCGATCCCGCTCGTCTGGCGGCGGTGGGACACAGCGAGTATCATCCGATCGCCAAAAATGAGACCGACGGCGGGCGGGCCCAGAATCGCCGTATCACGTTGGTGATCATGCCGGAGGAATTGAGGGTTAAAGAGCCCCCTGCGCCGGAGCCCGAACCGGAGCCCGAACCCACGCCGGAACCCACGCCGGAACCCACGCCGGAACCCACGCCGGAACCCACGCCGGAACCTACGCCGGAACCTACGCCGGAACCTACGCCGGAACCTACGCCGGAGCCGGCGAAGGCGAAGGCGAAGGCGAAGGCGAAGGAGGCAGCGGCGCCTACGGGCATTACGCCGCCCACCGGCGCGGTGATTACCAATTCAGTTGCCGCCAAAGGCGGTCAGTCGTCGAAGCCGATCACGGTGAACACCAATTTCACGCTGCCGCCGCGCGCCACGCAGACGAACAGTGCGCCGAAACTGCCCACGATTCCCGCGCCTAAGGCGCGTCCGGAATCGGCCACTCCGCCGAAGGGGTAAGCCCCGGTTCAAAGTTGAATTCCCAATACATTCCCGGGCCATTTGACGCGGATCGACTGGATCTGGGGAGGCGGGCGATCTACCCCAATTCGAAGTATCTCTTCACTGAATTCGCGAAGCGCAAATCGACGATCGAGCGAGCGTGGGGGGAAAGCAGACAGAAATGACTCTCGTTTCGCCGCGGCGGCGCGTGCGATAGGTTGTCGGGCTGGCGGATGAACCCCGCGTCCGTCCGCTCTCATATTATTTTCTTTGGCTTCGCCGAAGATGGACGCCTGCGGATTGGCGACCCGTCGTTTGGTCGGGAATACTGGGACAGGCAGGGCCTAGCCGATCTCTGGACGGGTGTCTGCGTCCGCCTGGTTTCGGACGAACTTAGTGAACGCAGATGAGGTCTTCCTTGGGTTTGATGCCCCAAGTTTCGCCAATGCCTTCGAGATCGGGATTAAGTTCCCAACGGTCGGCGATCGGTTCGCCCTCGTATTGGGGATTGCCGCCTTTGAGAGCCATGCAGCCCTTGTTGTCGCCAATTTCACGAATGCGTTCGATCTCTTCGTCAGTGAATTGGACCTCTGGCATCGACGCGAGTTCGTCGAGCTTGTCTTCGATCTGTTTCGCGCTGTCGCCAGCTTCCTGAATGAGGGTGGGTGCGACGCTTTTGACGCGGGTCTGGCTGAGATTCCAGAGGCAGGCGAGTTGCAGCATGGTGATGCCGTGTGCCGCGGCGATCTCGCGCATTTTCTCGATCTTTTCGTAGCCGGCTTCAACCCAGCCTTCGGGACGGTAGTTGCGATGGTCTCCCTGGCCGAAGGCATGGCCGGGTTTGACGTCGTCATGAAACAGCCCGCCGTAATCGACGACGCGGGTGATGAGGTCGACGTTGTGCTTCTCGGCGCCGGGCAGGAGCAGGTTACCGGGCCAGGGTTCAAGCGGATTCAGAATGACCATCGCCCAGTCGATGAGTTCCTCGAAGCGTTGGAAATTGAGGAGGATGTCGAGAGTGAAGCCGTTGGCGGGACCGGGGGCGATGCCGAGTTTGTCCGTGAGTCCCTCGGCCTTGAGGTCGGCCATGGCGTTCCAGACGACATCGCTGGAGTAGCCGATCGAATCCGGATTGTGGAGCATCAGCACGTCGAACTTGTCAGTCTGGCAGCGCTTCAGGGATTTCTCGGCGGCCATGCGGAGGTAGGATTTGTATTCACTCGGCTGGCGGATCTCGGGATTCGTGAAGCGAGGGAAGCCCTTGCTGCCGAGACGCGCCGCGGAATAGAAGTCATGTCCGATGATGCCCACGAGGCAGTAGGTGTCGCGCTGGATGCCGCTCAGGGCGCGGCCCATCATGTCGTCGGCGGCGCCCTTGCCGTAGGTGTCGGCGGTCATAAAGGTGCGAACGCCCTGATCGTAGGCGCGGCGGATGAGCTTCTGCATGCGCTCTTCCTCAATGACTTCGCCAAAGTGCATGAAGCGTCCGCCGCTCCAGATTCCGTATGCTGTTTGTGTCGGTTCCATTCGTCTTAGTTTCTTTGCTGCCAACGTTAAATTTGAATGTGGATTGTGGGGCTGCTCGCAGGAAATTGCCAAACTGAAATTTGCCGAAAGTTGGCGCTGCCTTGGCGGGATAATTTGGAACGCGTGCCATACCGGGCCATGAGGAGAAGCTGTTGTCCGAACAAATCTTTACGCGCGGTAGGGATCGCGTTCCACCGCGTCCTGCATTCTCGTCCCTCCAGAACTATTGGTTCTTGTTCAGTTCCAGATCGTCCCAGACCTGTTTCACTGCGGCGCGGTCGTCGTCGCCGAGTTGGGCGAAGGGCGCGCGAATTGGCCCGCAATCGACGCCGTTCAGGCCCATCGCGACTTTGAAGGCGGGTAGTCCGCCGAGCTTGATCAGTCGATCGACCATCTCGATTGATCGCGATTGTTGGCGGCGCGCTTCGTCGAGATCGCCGGCGTTGAACGCCTCGATGATCTTCAGGTAGATGGACGGGGTGAGATTGTAGGTGCTGCCGATAAAGCCTTTGGCGCCCATGGCCAGGGCCGCGAGCATGATTTCATCGGCGCCGAAAAGAATGTCGAACTTGCCCTCGGCGTGGGTCAGGCACCGGCGGTAGTCCATCAGGTCGGAAAAGGTGAATTTGATGCCGGCGAGGGTGGGGATGCGTGCTTCGGCGACCTTCAGAAAATCAATCATCTTGAAGGCGACGCCCGTCATGCCGGGAATGTGATAGTAGTAGAACGGCAGCTCAGGCGCGGCGTCGCCGAGACTGGCGCACCAGTCGACCAGCGCATCGAGTGTGCGCGGCTTGAAGAATGTGGGGGGCATGGCTGAGATCGCGTCGGCTCCCACTTCCTGGGCGTGAGCGGCGAGTTCGCGGGCGTCGGGCAGGGAGTTGTGGCCCACGTGGGCGACGACTTTGATGCGCCCGGCGCAGGCTTTGACCCAACGATCGAGGCAGGTCTTGCGTTCCTCGGTCGTCAGCGAAAGGCTTTCGCCCGTGGAGCCGCAGACGAACACTCCGCTGACGCCAGAGTCGATCAGAAATTGAGCTAAGTGGTCGATCGCCGGGGCGTTGACACTGCCGTCGGGATTCATGGGCGTGAAGCCGGCGGCGACGAGGCCCTGGATTTTTTCGTTTGGCATCGCGGTCTGTTAATCTAGTTTCACAGCAAAGAAAAGCTTCAACGCATATGAAACGCATTCACTCGATTCTACTGGCTGGCCTCTTCGTTTTCGGCATGGGAATTTTCGCACAAGGCCTGCTTGCGGCGCCGCCTCGGACTCAGTCCTACGAGTATTCCATTCCCACGATTGACCTGGCGCACGAAACGCATCGGCAGGTCGTGGTCGATCGCGAGGCCGGGCAGTATCTCGGTCACCCAACGACGCTTCTGCTTGAGGACAACAAGACGATGCTGATCGTCTATCCGAAGGGGCATGGGAAGGGCGGCATCGTCTACAAGCGCAGCAAGGACGGCGGGAAGACCTGGTCGGAGCGGCTGCCAACGCCGTCGAGTTGGGTGACTTCGCGGGAGGTGCCGACGCTGCACCGCGTCATCGACAAGCAGGGCAAGAAACGAATCGTGATGTTCTCGGGCCTGTATCCGATTCGCATGTCGGTCAGCGAAGACAACGGCAATACCTGGTCGGAGCTGAAGTCGATCGGCGACTTCGGCGGAATTGTCACGATGGGTTGTGTGGAGCGATTAAAAAATGGCGACTACATGGCGCTGTTTCACGATGACGGCCGTTTTATCAAGGGAGCCAACACCCGCCAGAATCCGCCGGTGTTTCTGGTCTACAAGACGATCTCGCAGGACGGGGGGCTGACCTGGAGCGCGCCGAGCGTGATCGCAAAACATTCGGCGGCGCATCTTTGCGAGCCGGGGATTTTTCGTTCGCCCGATGGTAAACAGTTGGCGGTCTTGCTGCGCGAGAACAGCCGGAAGTACAATTCCTTCGTCATCTTCAGTGACGATGAGGGCGAGACCTGGAGCGTGCCCAAAGAGACGCCGGCTTCGCTGACCGGTGATCGGCACACGGGGCGCTACTCGAAGGACGGGCGATTGTTCATCTCCTTCCGAGACACCACGCACGTCAGTCCGACGAAGGGAGACTGGGTGGGTTGGGTTGGGACTTACCAGGATATCGTGGACGGCAAGGAAGGCCAGTATCGGGTCAGGCTGATGGACAACACCAAGGGGGCGGATTGCGCCTATCCTCCGGTGGAGCGTCTGCCCGACGACACTTTTGTCACGACGACGTATGGCCACTGGACGAAGGGCGAACAGCCCTACATCGTGAGTGTGCGATTCAAGCTGAGCGAGTTGGACGCGCGCGCGAAGCATCGGCCGATTCACACGACGGTCTTCAAGTCGGGTGAGAATGGCTACAACACCTTTCGGATTCCCTCGATCATCAAGAACCGGCGGGGACATCTGCTGGCGTTCTGCGAGGCGCGCAAGGCCAGCCGCAGCGACAAGGGCGACATCGATCTCGTGTTGAAACGCAGCCGGGACAACGGACGAACCTGGTCCGAGATGGAGGTCATTTGGGACGACCAGAAAAACACCTGCGGCAATCCCTGTCCGGTGCTTGACGAGGCGACGGGCACGATCTGGCTGCTGCTCACGCACAATCTTGGCAAGGACGCGGAACGGGACATCATTCACCACAAGGCCGAGGGCACGCGAACGGTCTGGGTAAGCAAGAGTGAGGACGATGGCGACACCTGGTTTGTGCCGAACAACATTACGAGTTCCGCCAAGTGGCACAGCTGGGGCTGGTATGCCACAGGGCCCGGCGTGGGAATTCAGATCAAATATGGACCGCACAAGGGGAGATTGGTGATCCCCTGCGATCACAGCTACAACGATCCCGAGGGACAGATCCACGACGGGCCGTATGGCTTTGGGTCGCATGCGATCTACAGCGACGATCACGGCGCGACCTGGCAGCTGAGCTCTGGGATTCACCCCAACGCCAACGAATGTCAGGTCGTGGAGCTCGCCGACCGCGAGGGGACGCTCTTGATGAACATGCGCTCCTATGAGAAACGAAACCGCCGCACACAATCGATCAGCTTCGATGGCGGTCGCAGTTGGTCGAAGCCCAAGGACGCGCCGGATCTCATCGAGCCGGTTTGTCAGGCCAGCATTCTGCGCTACAGCTGGCCGGCGGAAGGTCGCAAAGGGCGGTTGCTTTTCTCGAATCCTGCCAGCCGGTCGCGCGAGAAAATGACAGTAAGGGTCAGCTACGACGACGGCATTTCCTGGCCGATCGCGAAGGAGCTTTATTTTGGCCAGTCCGCCTATTCGAGCCTGGTCGTTCTCAAGAGCGGCGAGATTGGCTGTTTGTATGAACGCGGCGGCAAATCGGCCTACGAAACAATTTCGTTCGCGCGCTTTCCTCTGGCGTGGTTGGAGAAATAGCCAGGCTCCGGTCGGGCGTGTCTGGGCGAATCTGCTGCGACTGGTCGGGACGACACAGTCGCGCTCCGAGCAAGGTCGGTTGGAGCAGAATGACGTGGCGCGTATCGTTGGTTTCGTGCTAGAGCTTTCCTCGTGAATCCCGATTCTGATCGCCGTGAATTTCTTCGACGTGGAGCCGCTGGCGGCGCGCTGCTGGGATTGAGCGAGTTGTCTTTTCTCTCGAAGCTCACTCCTGTCACGGCCGCTGAAGCGAAGCTTGGAAATGAAGGCGTGCGGCTGCGTCCGGAGATCGAGCCGATCGTGCGTCTGTTGGAGGACACCGGGAGATCGCGCGTGTTGGAGGAGGTGGCCGATCGCATCAAGCGCGGGCTCAGCTATCGCGATGTCCTGGCGGCGCTGTTGTTGGCCGGAGTGCGCAATATTCAACCGCGACCGGTGGGCTTCAAATTTCATGCCGTGCTGGCGGTGAATTCGGCGCATCTCGCGAGCATGTCGGCGCCGGATTCGGATCGCTGGCTGCCAATCTTCTGGGGCATCGATTATTTCAAGAACTCTCAGGCGCGCGATGTGCGTGAAGGCGATTGGACGATGAGCGCGGTGAAAGTGGCGTCCGTGCCGCCGCCGCATAAGGCGAAGGCCGCCTTCGTCGAGGCGATGGAGAATTGGGATGTCGAAGCGGCGGATGTGGCTTGCGCGGGCTTTGCGCGAGCGGCCGGGGCGCAGGAGATTTTTGAGACCTTCTGCCGATTGGGCGCGCGGGATTTTCGGGACATCGGGCACAAGGCGATTTTTGTCTCGAACAGTTATCGCGCTTTGAACGGCATAGGATGGCGGCATTCGGAGCCGGTCTTGAGGTCGTTGGCCTACGCGTTGTTGGCCCACGGTGGAGGCAATCCATCGAAGCGCGACGCCAAGGAGGATCGACCGTGGCGGCGGAATCTCCAGCTGGCGGGAAAGATTCGCCCGGATTGGCTCGCGGGCAAACCGGACACCTCCGCCACGAAGGAAATGCTGGTTGCGCTTCGCACGGCCAACGACGAACAAGCCTGTGATCTGGCGGTGGAGTTGCTCAATCGGGGCGTGTCTCCGCAATCGATCTGGGACGCTGTGTTCGAGGCGGCTGGTGAATTGCTGATGCGCAAACCGGGCATCATTGCCCTGCATGCGGTGACCAGTTCGAATGCGTTGCATTTTGCCTTTCAGACCAGCGGCAACGACGAAACACGCCGTATGCTGCTGCTTCAAAACGTCGCCTTTCTTCCGCTATTTCGCGGACACGCCAATCCGAAGGGCGGGGCATTGATCGATGAGATGGAGCCGCTCGGGCCCGAAGGCGAGGGCTCCGCGGGCGTGGAAGAGATCTTCGCGGACATCAATCGCAACAAGATGCGTGCGGCGCAAAAGACACTCGGCTATCTGCGCAACGGCGGTTCGGCAAAGGACTTGATCGACACGGCTCGGCGCTTTCTCTTTCTGAAGGGCCGTGATTCGCATGACTACAAATTCAGTTCGGCGGTTTTGGAGGATTATTACAATGTGTCGCCGAAGCTGCGCGATCGTTGCCTGGCTACGGCGGTGTTTAATCTGCGCGGTTCGGGACAGCAGGACACGGATCTGGTGAAACGGACGCGAGAGGCTTTGGCATGATGAATCTTGAATCGCGCCGCCAATTCCTGAAACGCGCGTCGACTGTCGCACTGATGAGCGGAGCGGTCGGAGCCCCGGGCGCGGCGTCGCCCCCGCGTCGTGAGAAGGCTCAGATCGCGATCACTCTCGATCTGGAGATGAGTCGCAACTTTCCGGAATGGGAAAACACCGAATGGGATTATCAAAAGGGAAATCTCGATGACGCCGCGAAGCAATACACGGTCGATGTTTGCCGGCGGGTAAAGGCAAAGGGCGGGGTGGTTCACTCCTTTGTCGTTGGGCAGGTATTCGAGCAGGCCAACATCGATTGGCTGAAGGAGATCGTCCAGGATGGGCATGCGGTCGGCAATCACACCTACGATCACGTCAACGTGACGGCACGAACGCCGGAGAGAGTCCAATATCGATTCAAGCGCGCTCCCTGGCTGATGGAGGGCAGGGCTCCGAGCGAGGTCATCTCGCGCAACGTGCGTTTCTGCACGGAAGCCATGAAGGACCGACTCGGCATTGAGCCTAACGGATTTCGCACGCCCGGCGGCTTTCGCGGCGGGTTGGCCAAGTTTCCCGATGTGCAGAAGATGCTGCTCGGGCAGGGGTTTAAATGGGCTAGTTGCGCGTATGCCGGCAACTTCATGACGCCGAGCGGCGAGCGTCCGAATCAAAAGGTTTTCGACAGCGTCGTTCAGGCGCAGACGGCGTCGCAGCCTTATCGCTATCCTTCGGGATTGATCGAAATTCCCATGAGCCCGATCAGCGATATTGGGGCCTTTCGGACGGGGCGTTGGCCGGTGAAGGATTTTGTGAAGGCGATTCGCGGCGCGGTGGAATGGGCGATTGAGCATCGCGCGGTATTCGATTTCCTGTGTCACCCTTCCTGCATCGGAGTGGTCGATCCGGGGTTTGAAACCGTGGATATGATTTGCGACGTCGTCGCCGCGGCAGGCGACCGCGCGGAAATCGTCGACCTCGGGCGAATCGCAGCGACTGCTTGAGATTTTTTCGGGAACTGGCCGCGTCAGCTCGGCGCGCGGGCTTTTCGTTTCCGGGGGGTTAATCCTTGGAGGGATACCGCAGGCGCTCGACTTCGTCCTGAATGCTCTCCGGTGGCGCAGGGGTGAAGCGAGTCACTGTCATCGTCACGATGAAGTTGAGGACCATCCCAACAGTGCCGATGCCTTCCGGGCTGATGCCGAAGAGCCAGTTTTCAGATTTGTTGGCGGAGGGATTGATAAATTTGAAATAAACAATGTAGCCGGCGGTAAACAGGATGCCGGTGAGCATTCCAGAAATCGCTCCTTCCTTGGATGTCCGTTTGCTGAAAATGCCGAGCACGATCGCGGGAAAAAAACTGCTCGCCGCGAGTCCGAAGGCGAAGGCCACGACCTGAGCCACGAATCCAGGCGGCCAAATACCGAAACAGCCGGCGATGACAACGGCTACGGCCGCGGCGATGCGAGCGTATTGCAGTTCCTGCTTCTCCGTCATTTCGGGCTTGAGAATGCGTTTGAAAAGGTCGTGGGAGATTGACGATGAGATCACCAATAATAATCCGGCCGCGGTTGAAAGCGCGGCGGCGAGTCCGCCAGCGGCGACAAGAGCGACCACCCAGGGTTGCAGCTTCGCAATTTGAGGATTGGCCAAAACCATGATGTCCCTGTCGACGTAAACTTCATTGGGGGTGTCGTTGATCTTGTTCTTGACGAGTTTCTGGCCGTGTTTTCCTCGGGCATCGTCCTCTGGATACGCGGGGGCGAGCTTTGAGGCTCCGGGCATTTTATCAAAGGGCGCGCCTTTGCCGTACTGGATGATTCCGTCATCGTTTTTGTCGACCCAGACAATCAGCTTGGAATTCTCCCATTTCTTAAACCATTCAGGAGCAGACTTGTATTGCTGGTTATGCGTTGTCTGCAGCAGATTGACTCTGGCGAAGGCGCTCACGGCCGGCGCCGTCGTGTAGAGGATGCCAATGAAGATGAGAGCCCAGAGAGCGCTCCAGCGCGCGGCTTGAACCGTTTTGACGGTGTAGAAGCGAATGATGACGTGCGGCAGTCCCGCTGTGCCGACCATTAGCGCGAAGGTGATCGCGAAAACGTCGATCATGCTCTTCTTGCCATCGACGAAAGCTCCCGTGTATTCAGGCAGGCCAAGCTCGACGTGGATCTTGTCGAGCGCGTCGAGCAGAAACATACCCGCGTTATTGCCCGTCTCAATCGTGGAGCCGAAGCCGAGTTGCGGAATCGGGTTTCCGGTCATCTGCATCGAGATCGCAACCGCCGGAATCACGAAGGCGCAAATCAGCACGCAGTATTGCGCGACCTGGGTGTAGGTGATTCCTTTCATGCCGCCGAGCGTCGCGTAGGAAAACACAATGCCCATGCCCACCAAAACACCCACGGTGGTGTCCCAGCCAAGCAAGTTCGCAAAGACAATTCCGACGCCGCGCATTTGACCGCAGACGTAAGTGAAGGAAACGAAGATGGCACAAAAAATTGCGACCGAGCGGGCGGCGTTGGAATAATAGCGATCGCCAATGAAGTCTGGCACAGTGAACTTGCCGAATTTTCGGAGATAAGGCGCGAGCAACATGGCCAGCAGAACGTAGCCGCCGGTCCAGCCGATCAGATACATCGACCCCGTATAGCCCATGACGGAGATCAGCCCGGCCATGCTCAGGAATGACGCCGCGCTCATCCAGTCTGCGCCCGTTGCCATGCCGTTGAGCACCGTGGGCACGCCCTGGTCGGCGACATAAAATCCCTTGGTGCCGCCGACGCGACTCCAGATGGCGATGCCGATGTAGAGCGTGAAACTCGCGAGAACGAAAATCCAGTTCCAGGCTTCCTGACTCATGGCTGTGTGTCCTCCGTTGCTTTTGTGTCAGACTCATTTGAAGCGCCATTCGATTCGGCAGCCGAAACGGCGTCGTCGACGGTATACGCCGCGTCCACCTTCGTCATAATGATCGCGTAGGCGAGGACGAGGAAAATGAAGACAATAATGGATCCCTGTTGGGCGATCCAGAAACCCAGCTTGAAGCCTGCGATTCGAGTCTCATTCAACGGCTCCACCAAGAAGATTGGGAGAACGCAGGCAAAGACGAACCAGATGGCGAGGAGAATGGAGAGAACCTTGATGTTGGTTCGCCAGTATTGTCGGTGCTTTTCGTCGGTGGACATGGCAATTCAGTCGTTGGAACCGGGTCTTGAATCGGGCTTGTGTATCAGACGTGGATCGGGCTGACAATGTTTGTCTCGGCGCGGCGTTTTCGCTCTTTTCATCGACTGGGGGGCGCCGTAAGTTTCCCGGCTCTTGTTTGCCGGAATATGCCCAGCGTTTATATCAAAACCTACGGTTGCCAAATGAATGAGCGCGACTCTGAAGCAGTCGCGGCTCAGCTCGTCTCGAAGGGGTATGCCATTGCGCCGTCCGAGCACTCGGCGGATGTGATCCTGCTCAACACCTGCAGTGTGCGTGATTCGGCGGAGCAGAAGGCGATCGGCAAGATGCAGAATCTGGCGGCGGAAATGCGGCGCAGTCGGCCGAACGTCGTGCTCGGCTTCATGGGCTGCATGGCGCAGAGCCGGGGTAAGGAACTGATCGACAAACTGCCGGATGTCGACCTGGTGATCGGCACTCAGAAATTTCATCGGACTGGGGAATACCTGGACGATCTCCTCGAACGCCGGAAAGACAAGATTGTCGACATCGAGGCCGAGGAGGGGAGCGAGGGCACGATTCGAGAGCATCTGTTGTCGGGCGCGGCGGAGAAGAAATCGGTGTCCGCCTTCGTGAGCATCATGCAGGGGTGCAATCAATTCTGCACCTTTTGTATCGTTCCCTACACCCGGGGGCTGGAGCGCTGCCGTTCGATTGACGAGATCGTCTTGGAATGCCGCGAGCTGGTGGAGAAAGGCGTGCGTGAGATCACGCTGCTCGGCCAGATCGTGAACAGTTATGGCCGCCGGGATTACCCGAAGAAGGACGGCAAGTCGGCGTTTGTTCAGCTCATCGAAGCCGTGCATGAGGTTGAGGGCCTGGAGCGCATCCGATTCACCTCGCCGCACCCCAAGGGCTACGGCGACGATTTGATCGAGGCCTATGCCCGGCTTCCCAAGCTATGCGAACACGCGCATCTTCCGGTTCAGAGCGGCAGTAACCGGATCTTGAAGTTGATGCATCGACTCTACACGCGGGAGCGCTTCCTGGAGATCGTGGGCAAACTTCGCGCCGCCGCGCCCGGGATTGGAGTTGGCACGGATATTATCGTCGGATTTCCCGGCGAGACAGACGAGGACTTTGAGCAAACGATGTCGTTGGTCGAAGAGGCGCAATTCGATCAGGCCTTTATCTTCAAGTATTCTCAACGGCGGGACACTCCGGCGGCGAAGATGCCGGACCAATTGCCGAATGAGGTGATCGACGAACGTCATTCGCGATTGCTTGAGCTGATGAACCAGCGGGGAGCGGCGCGCTATCAGGATTGCGTGGGCAAGACCTTTGAGATTCTGGTCGAAGGCCCAAGTCGGAAGAATGCGGCGCGCCTTTCGGGACGCACGCGCTCAAACAAGATTGTCGTGTTCGAGGGCGCGGACCGACATGTCGGACAACTATTGGACGTGAAGATTGAGCGGGCGAGCACCTTCACATTATACGGCGATCCCGCGATCTTGAACCTCGACTGATCTGGCTCTGAATTGATGACACTTTCAAAAATTTCTATTCTGCTTGGAGTCGAGTTTCTGGCCCCGGCTCTGTTAATTTTCTTCGCGGCAGAACTTTTTAAACGAGGGGCCTCGCAATTCCCGCGCTCGATCCTGACGGGATATGTGTTGATGGGCGGGGCGACGATTTGGTTTTTGTGCAATCTGAATCAGGAACAGACCGCCGATTTTTTGGCGTATAAAAACCCGATGATGATGGGGTTCGGCGCGGTTGGTGTATTGACCTGCATTTACGTGACCGATTTTCTTTCGATTCGCGGACTCGCCGTGTTGTTGATGCTGGGCGCCAAGGAGATGCTCGACTCGGCCCGCTGGGTCGACACGCAATGGCGGTTGCTCATCTCCACCTTGGCCTACTTGATGATCCTGGGGGGCATGTGGTGGACGATCGCTCCCTGGCGTTTCCGCGATCTGTTGAACTGGGCGATCGGCGATCCGGATCGATTGAAATTGATCGGTGGAATTTTTACGGGAATTGGCGCCTTGCTAGTCGCGCTTGGTTTCACGGTTTTCCGCGATTAGCCTGGAGTTTCCAGCCATGAGCGCATCTCAAGGCAAGATCCTGGTTATTCGCGGGGGGGCTATCGGCGACTTCGTTCTGACACTTCCCGTGTTATCCGCCTTGCGCGAGATGTTTCCCCGAACGCGCATCGAAGTTCTGGGCTATCCCCACATTGTGCAGATTGCCGCGGTCGGCGGTCTGGTTGACGAAGCGCACTCGATCGACGCCCGGCCGCTGGCGAGTTTCTTTGCTCGCGACGGCGAATTGGATCCCGCCCAGTCGGCCTTCTTCGAGAAGTTCGATATCATCGTTTCCTATTTGTACGATCCGGATCTCTTTTTTCAGAACAATGTCGGTAGGTGTTCGCATGCCCAGTTTCACGTTGGTCGGCATCGCCCCGACGAAAGCGGCGATTTGCATGCAACCGCCACTTTTCTAAAACCGCTCGAACGGTTGGCGATTTTTGATGCCGATCCGATTCCGAAGATTGAAGTTTCTCGCTGCGATAACGAGCCGGGAGCGCCGGGGTTCGACGAGGCGGGGCGGTGGTTGGCCGTGCATCCCGGCAGCGGAAGCGAAAGCAAGAATTGGCCGGAGACAAAGTGGAGCGAACTCCTGGCGGGCCTGCTCGACTCAACCGATGTCAATCTGTTCGTGGTCGGCGGCGAATCAGAGGGGGAGAAGCTGGCACGGTTGGCGGATGGCTTGCCGGCTGATCGTCATATGGTTTTCCGCAGCCAGCCGCTGGGGGAGCTGGCGCGATGCCTGAAGCGCTGCGTCGGCTTTGTCGGGCACGATTCCGGCATCACGCATCTGGCGGCCGCGGTCGGACTGCCGGGCGTCGCACTTTGGGGCGACACCTCTTTTGAGATCTGGGGACCGCTGAGTGAATCCGTTCAGACTCTGCGGAACGAAGCTGGACTGGCCGGGCTGAGCGTCGGTGAAGTCAGCGCCGCGATCGAGGACTTGCTCGCTGGCAAGGCGCATTAGGCTTCAATCGGAAGCGACTAGAGTTTTCGCAGCTTGCGGACGACTCGCGCGGTGTCGTCGATATCATCCAAGGCCAGATAGCCGACAAAGCGAACTCCAATCACGGCGCCCGTGAATCCCCGCAGGTTGATTCCCAATTCCGCGATTGCCCGCATGATCGCTGTGCCGATGCCGGGTTGGTCCGTGGCCTCGACGCGAACGGAATGGACGACCCGAGACGAGAGGCCTATTCCCACTCGATGGTGGCCGGTGGCTTGCTCGAAATGTCGAGGCAGACGCGATTCACGCCCTTGACCTCGTTGATGATCCGATTCGACATGGTTTCCAGCAATTCGGCCGGGAGCTTGACCCAGTCGGCGGTCATGCCATCCCGGGATTCGACGACACGAATGGCGATGGTGTCCTCGTAGGTGCGCTCGTCACCCATGACGCCGACGGTGCGCACCGGAAGCAACACAGCAAAGCTTTGCCAGACCTTGTAGTACCAGCCGCTGGCCTTCATCTCGTGAATGACAATCGAGTCAGCTTTGCGAAGAATGTCGCAACGCGCCTTGGTGACTTCGCCGAGAATGCGAACAGCGAGCCCGGGCCCCGGGAAGGGCTGACGATGGATCATTTCCGCGGGCATGTCTAATGCCAGACCCAATTCGCGGACCTCGTCCTTGAACAGGCACTTCAAAGGCTCAACGAGCTCAAGCTTCATCTTCTTGGGTAGGCCTCCGACGTTGTGATGACTCTTGATCAACGCGGCGGGATTGCCATCGATGGGCACGGATTCGATGACATCGGGATAAAGCGTTCCTTGCGCAAGGAACCGCGCATTCTTGATTTTTTTGGAGGCGCGTTGAAAAACGTCGATGAACGTGCCGCCGATAATCTTGCGTTTCTTTTCCGGATTGGTGACGCCCTTGAGACCCTTCAGGAACTCGGTGGCAGAGCGCGCGGTCTTGAGGCGGATCTTGAAATGGGTGGCAAAGAGGTTTTGCACGGCTTCGACCTCGTTGGCGCGGAGGAGTCCGTTGTCGACGAAAATGCAGGTCAACTGATCGCCGATCGCCTTGTGGAGCAGCGCTGCCGTGACGCTGGAATCGACGCCGCCGCTCAGACCGAGAATGACCTCGGCATCGCCGACCTGCTGCTTGATTTCCTCAACGGCGCGCTCGATGTAGCCCTCCATCGTCCAGCTCCTGCTGCAGCCGCAGACCCCGTGCACGTAATTCTCGATGATCTGCATGCCCTTGGGCGTATGCACGACCTCGGGATGAAATTGCAGGCCATACATTTTCTTGGCGCGATTCTCGATCGCGGCGAAGGAGGAA
>JBLHKZ010000059.1:0-24588 GCA_047618185.1 Limisphaerales bacterium | reverse complement strand
TCGTTTTGCGACCGCCAGTCAGGCCATGGTTCCGGTCGCCCTCCGGGCTCCCTCCACCATGGCCTGACCTGCCACCTTGTAGCGTATTGATTCCCCACTTTGAGGTCACGGACTCAGAAACGGAGGGAACCCGAATCTTGAATTAGGCTTCTGTTCGCCCCGGCGAACGCATAGCTTTCAAAGCCAGATGAAACAGCGCTTCCGAATCTCAATCTTTCTGTTTTCCCTCCTCGCCGCCCCCCTGCTGCAAGTCGCCGCGGCGGATTGGCCCATGTTTCGCGCGGACGCCAAACGGAGCGGCTACACAGCCGAACCGATCCCCAATCAGCTAAAACTGCGTTGGACTTTTCGATCCCCGAATGCGCCCAGTCCCGCCTGGCCAACGTCCGAACGCATCCATTTCGATCGGGCGTTTCAACCGATCATCATGGGAGATCAGATCCTCTTCGGCAGTTCGGTCGACGACCAACTCCGCGCCCTGGACGCCAACACCGGCCAGGTTCGTTGGACCTTTTTTACCGAATCTCCGATCCGCTTCGCGCCGGCTGGATGGAAGGACCGCGTCTTCCTCGCCAGCGACGACGGCTGGATCTATGCCCTGAATCTCGCCGACGGCAAGTTGCTCTGGAAATATCGCGGAGGCCCGACCGATGAAATGGTGATCGGCAACGAACGCATGACCTCCAAATGGCCGGCCCGCGGCGGACCCGTTGTGCTCGGAGACATCGTCTATTTCGCGGCCGGCGTTTGGCCCAGCGACGGCGTCTATCTGCACGCGCTCGATGCACAAACCGGCAAACCGCTCTGGACCAACGACGAAACCGGCCAGTTACTCATGAACCAGCCTCACGGCGGAGCCCAGGCCGAAAGCGGCGTTTCCGCTCAGGGCTACCTGACGATTTCCGACGATGGCGTCATCGTTCCAACCGGCCGCGCCGTCCCCGCGGTTTTCAATCGCACCGACGGCAAACTGCTCTACTACCACCTCCAGAAAAACCAACAACGAGGCGGCTCACGCGCAATGGCTGCCGATCGCTTTATCTTCAATGACGGCTGCCTCTTCGATCTGAAGAGCGGCGACCTTTCTTCGCAGGTTGGCCACGGCGCCCTCGTCGCGATTCCGAACGGCATCGTCCGCGCCAATGGTCGATCGCTGGTTCGCTACAGCTGGAAGGATGTGGAAAGCAAAGACCGCAAGGGCAAGCCCTTGAAGACCCGCAAGCTGGTGGAAAATCGCCTTATCTCGATGGATCGCGAAATTCACGAATTCATCATCGCCGACCGCGAGGCGATCTGTGGCGAGGACGGCCGTATCAGCGCGGTCGACTATGCGGGACAACGCACAATCTGGTGGTCGCATGAGGTGGAAGGCAAAGTCCTCGGACTGGCGGCGGCCAACGGCCGAGTCGTCGCGAGCACGGATAAAGGACTGGTCTATTGCTTCGACGGTGAACCCGGCTCCCCCAATCCGCCAGCTGCACAGAAACTGGCGACGAAGAGCGCTTCCACAATCGACTACGCGAAGGCCGCAAAGGAGATACTCACGAAAACGGAACTACATGAAGGCTTCGCGGTGGA
The DNA here is from genome assembly GCA_047618185.1 of Limisphaerales bacterium. GTDB lineage: Bacteria > Verrucomicrobiota > Verrucomicrobiia > Limisphaerales > JAYPEY01 > JAYPEY01. The sequence goes on along the minus strand of JBLHKZ010000059.1, from coordinate 23,010 downwards.
CCTCGCAGCGGGCAACGGCGAACTCGCTCTTGAGCTGGCGCGCCAATCCAAACTTCACATTTACGCGATTGAATCCGATCCGAAAAAGGTCGCCGCCGCTCGACAGAGATTGGCCGCCGCAGGATTGTATGGCGTTCGTGTCACGGTCCATCAAGGAGATCCAGCCAAGGCCCCCTACCCCAAACATTTCGCGAACCTGATTATTTCATCCGGCTCACTATCCGGAACGCTCGATGCCGAACTGGAAAAAGAGGCCCACCGCTTGCAGCGCCCCTACGGAGGCAAAATCTGCTTTGGCAAACTCGGTCAAATGAAGGTCGAAACTCGCGGCGATCTGGTCGGTTCCGGCAGCTGGACGCACCAAAACTCAAATCCCGCAAACACGCTTTGCTCCGACGACCTGCTCCTGAAAGGGCCGCTCTCGATGTTCTGGTTCCGTGACGTGGAATTCGAAGTTCCCAATCGTCACGGCCAAGGCCCCGCGCCCTTGTATCACAAAGGCTTTATGGTCGTCGGCGGCGTGGACGGGCTTTGCTGCATCGACGCCTACAACGGACGCCAACTCTGGATCTACGATCTGAAAGGCCACCTCGAGGATTACGACGGCATTCACCACGACGTCGGCGTCGGCGAAACGGGCGGAAGCTTTTGCCTTGGCGACGATTCGGTCTACATCCGAACCAAGGACCGCTGCCTAAGAATCGAACTCGCGACCGGCAAGTTGCTGGGCGAGTTTAAGACGCCAGTCTCGGAAAGGGATGTGAACCGCAACTGGGGCTACCTCGCCTACCATCAGGGAACGCTCTTCGGCTCCGTCGCCAACCAACAACACCGTGTCAGCCCACGCTACAAGCTCACGCAACTGCGAACCGAATCCGTCCTCTTCTTCGCCATGGACGCCACGACCGGCGACGTCAAGTGGAGTCACAAGCCAAAGGGCTCCCTTCGCCACAACGCGATTGCGATCTCAGGCGACCAAGTCTATCTCGTCGACCGGCCGATCATCGAGGCGGACCACGTGGCCAATCCTCGCCGCAACGGCAAGCATATCGCCAAACTTGCGCCCGACAAGATCCCCAGCGGCGCCCTGCTCGCTTTGAATGCCGCGACCGGCAAGGAAATCTGGCGCAATGACGACAACGTCTTTGGCACACAATTATCCGTCAGCGAAACACACTCGATTCTGCTGATGAATTATCAGGCCGTCCGCCACAAGTTCTTCGCCCTCCCTTCCGAGATCGGCGGACGCCTCGCGGGCTACGACATTGCGACCGGCAAACAACTCTGGGATCAGGAGGCAAAATACCAGACTCGCCCCGTGATCAATGACGACACCATCTACGCGCAAGGCGGCGCATGGAATCTGAAAACCGGCGAGCCCATTCCCTGGGAGTTCAATCGCTCCTACGGCTGCGGCCAAATCTCCGCCAGCCGTCACCTGATGCTCTTTCGCTCGGCCACCTTGGGTTATCTCGATCTCACCCGCGGCTCGGGCACGGAGAACTACGGCGGGATTCGGCCCAGCTGCTGGATCAACGCCATCCCGGCCGGCGGCATGGCGCTCGTTCCAGACGGCTCCTCCAAGTGCCGCTGCAGCTACCAGATGAAGGCCTGGTTCGCCCTGCAGGAACGCAACTAGCAAGCCTGTCGCCCACTCAATCCGTCAGACCGCGCGCTTGTCGATGCCCAGCTTCTCGGAGGCGCCTGCCCTGAGCTTGCCAAAGGGGTCAAAGGTGGGTTTCCCCGGGTTCGATTGTCCTGAGTTCTGAATCTTGAACTGCGCCTGGGGCATAGCCGCACGCATTCACGCCCGCTGGCACTGCCCGCACAAGCCTTACGCATTCTCGCGCTACGACGATTTGCTGGCAACCGGAGCGCCCGCGCCCGGCGATCCGGAAGCGGCAGTTTCCCTTAGTTTGTCCTTCTTGCTCTTGCGACGGCCTTTGATGCCGCCGACACCGCTTGCGGGCTTGCATATCGCTTCACTGGGTTCGAAACCTGCGATTTCTTCACGAGCGATATTCAGTTGGTGACGCTTTTCAATCAGGCAGAAATGCGAGTGATTCTCCGCAGTGACAAAGCTGATGGCGACGCCATTCTCCCCAGCCCGTCCCGTGCGGCCAATGCGATGTATGTAATCAACGGCTGAGCGCGGAAGTTCGTAATTGAGCACGACCGGCAACTCCACGATATCCAGACCGCGCGCGGCCAGGTCGGTGGCCACGAGAACGCGAATCTCTGAGTTCTTAAAGGCCGACAGGACGCGACTGCGAGCGCCTTGACTGAGATCGCCGTGAAATGATTCGGCAGTGATGCCGTTGCACCGCAACTTGTCGGCGACGTGATCGGCTGTGTATTGCTTGCCGACGAAGACCAGCGCACGCGCCCAGTTCTCAGTCTTGATCAAATGGCGCAGCAAAGGCGTGCGCTTGTCGGTGTCGACCCGGATGGCGCGTTGTTCAATGGCTGGCATCTCCGACTTTTCCGACTCGATCTTGATCCGCTCTGGTTCATGCAGCAAATCCAGCGCGAGCGATTCAACGGCGGTCGGGAAAGTCGCCGAGAACAACAGGTTTTGACGACGTTCGGGCAGCAGCGAGAGGATGCGGTTCAATTCATCGGCAAAACCAAGATCCAGCATCCGATCGGCTTCGTCCAGAACCAGCGCTGTGACGTCGGATAGTTGCGCGGCATTGCGTTCCACCAGATCGAGCAAACGACCTGGAGTGGCGACGACGAAATCGGCGCCCCCGCGCAGCGCCATCATTTGCGGATTGATTGAAACACCGCCGACAGCGCTGACAATCTTGACTCGCTTCGGGAGGCTCCGGGCGAACTCTCCCACGACCTCCCTGACTTGCGCCGCCAATTCACGGGTCGGAACGAGGATCAGCGTGTGAACACCGTGTGACGATTCGCGGGGAGCCGCCAGCCAGCGTTGAAGCAGAGGCAACACAAACGCGGTGGTCTTGCCTGAACCGGTCTGAGCCGTGGCCAGGACATCGCCGCCTGCAAGCACAACGGGGATGGCGGCTGTCTGCACCGGAGTAGGCGCGGCGTATTGGCTGGCCGCGCTGACCAATGCGTCGGACAGGCCGAGTGTGGAAAATGACATGGCGGTTTGTAATCACGATTCCTGCCGCGGGCAACTCTCCTCAATCACGAAATCACGCCGCGGGCGCATATCAGTTGCTCGACAGATGGGACACCGAGGACGGCGTCCGTCTCAATTTTCAGCTCGCGAGAACTGAAGTTGTCCGCGCCATTTGAACAAGGCCTTTCGAAGGGACGCAACGACGTCCGGATGGCCTGCGGAAAGATCCTGGCTCTCGGCCGGGTCGGCGGCGAGATCGTAAAGTTCAACCTTCTCGCCAGCGGGATCCATGAGCAATTTCCAATCACCGACCCGCGTCGCCAATGACGGACGCTTCACCTGGTAATGCCAAAATTGCGGTCGCGTTCGCTCGAAGGATTCACCGCGCAATGCCGCGATCATGTCCTCCCCATCCGACCGATAACTGTCAGGCATTCTGGCGCCAGTCAGTTTGGCGAACGTCGGAACAAAATCGCAGATGTTCAGAACGGACGTTTCATCGACCCGCCCGGCGGGAACGTCGCCATTCGGCCAGCGAACGATAAACGGCATACGGATGCCGCCTTCGTAGAGCGTGTGCTTGCCGCCGCGCAGCGGGCCATTGGACGCGCCGTTGGCAGTGATGCCGCCGTTGTCGCTGGAGAAGATCACGATCGTGTTATCCCGCACGGCGTCCATTTGGAGGCATTGTTGCAAAATTTCCGTCAACCAGGCGCCTCGTGCTTGGCGAAGCGATCACGTCAAATAGCGGCAGCGACCCAAATCCTGGTAGGGACCTCTCGCCGAGATGTCCGATTTCAGTATCCCGATAGCCTACGCACAAATTTGATCGGCCGTAATTGGGCCTTTGTCGTTGGATTTGCAACTCATGCGAGCCCTGGGGCGGGGGGTTGTCGGACGCATTCGAAAGCGGCGGAGGACCGCCGCAGTCCAAGACGCTGTCGCGAGGTCGATTGCGCAATGGTGTTCCGAAGGTTTTGGAGAGCTGTCGTCCTACACAGCTTTCCGCGCTGGAGAGCTTTGCTTCGACTCATGCCCTCTGCGCCTTCCAGGCCTGAACAAAGAACGAGCGATTTGTCGATCCGTCAGGCTAAGCCAGCGCTCCGCGGACGACCTTGCCATGCACGTCCGTAAGTCGGTAATGCCGACCCTGGAAGAAGTAGGTCAACCGCTCATGATCGAATCCCAATTGATGCATGATCGTGGCGTTCAGATCGTGCACATGGACGCCGGTGTTCGATCGGTCGACAATGTTGTAACAAAAGTCATCGGTCTGGCCGTAGCGGAGGCCGCCCTTCACGCCCGCGCCCGCAAGATAGATCGAAAAACAGCGCGGGTGATGATCGCGGCCAAACTTCGTCGGATTGCCCTGCTTGTAAACCGTTCGGCCGAACTCACCTCCCCAGACAATCAGCGTATCGTCGAGCAATCCGCGACGTTTGAGATCCTGAACCAACGCCGCCGAACCCTGATCCACCTCTTTGGCGATCAATGGATGGCGGCCGGGCAGGTTGGAATGGTGATCCCACCCGCGGTGGTAAAGCTGGATGAATCGAACGCCGCGCTCCGCAAGTCGACGCGCCAACAGGCAATTGGCGGCGTGCGTTCCCGGAATTTTCGCGTCGGAGCCGTACAGCTCGAACGTCGAATCCGGCTCGTCCGAAGTGTCGGTCAAATCGGGCACGGACATCTGCATCCGATAGGCCATTTCATAAGCCGCGATTCTCGTGTTGATCTCCGGATCGCCAACGGCTGCCTGTCGTTCGGCATTGAGCGCCGCGATATCGTCGAGCAGCTTGCGCTTCTCCGCCATGCTCGCGCCGGTGGGATCGTTCAGATAAAGCACCGGGTCGCCCGACGCGCGCAGCTTCACGCCCTGGTGATTACTCGGCAGGAAGCCAGCGCCCCACAGCCGCGAATAGATCGGCTGGGCCTGCGTGTCTGAATTCTTGTCCAGCAGCACGACATAGGCGGGAAGATTCGCCGATTCGGATCCGAGCCCGTAGCTCGCCCACGCGCCCAACGACGGCCGGCCCGGTTGTTGGTGGCCGGTCTGAAAAAACGTAATCGCGGGATCGTGGTTAATCGCCTCGGTGTGCATCGAATTGATGATGCAAATATCGTCCGCAATTTTTCCGTGATGCGGCAGGAGATCGCTGATCCACTGCCCGCTGTTTCCATACTGGCGAAAGGGCACAAAACTCTTCGCGACCGGAAAGGATTTTTGCCCGGAGGTCATTCCCGTAAGCCGCTGGCCCATTCGAACGGAGCCAGGCAACTCCGTCCCGTCGTATTTCTCCAAAGAGGGTTTGTAATCGAAAGTGTCGATCTGGCTGGGCGCGCCGGATTGGCAAAGGTAGATCACGCGTTTGGCGCGCCCCGGAAAATGGGTCGCACCCGGAGCGCCCGGCCCGTAGCCCGGTCCATTGTTTTGCGCGAGCGAGGCCCGTCCTTCGGGAGCGGCGCCCGCCTGCGAGCCCAACAACGACATGAGCGCAGCCGAGCCGAGTCCCACACGTCCGGTGTGATTGAGAAAATGGCGCCGGGTGGCGTTTAGCTGAAATTGTTCGATAGGCTCCATAACGTTGTTCAACCTTTGGTGATGAATTCGCTGAGGTTCAGAATCATGCGCGCGATCGTCGTATACGCGGCCAGTTCCGCCGGTTCCAGCGCCGCATCGCTCGTCGACTGCCCCACCGAAAGCAGCTTCGTCGCCGCGTCGGGATTGCGCTTGAAACGAACCAGGCCCTCGTCCAGCGCCTTGTGGAGTAACGCCAACTCTCGCTCCGTCGGCTGGCGAGCCATGCATAGCTGGAAGCCATGCGTGATGCGAGCCACCGAAGACTCCCCCACTTCGCGAATCATCCGCTCCCCGAGCTTGCGGGCCGCTTCGACAAATTGCGGATCGTGCAGCATGACAAATGCCTGCAGCGGAGTGTTCGTGCGTGATCTCTTGACCACGCAAAACTCCCGTTCCGGCGCGTCGAAGGTCGCCATGCTCGGCGGCGCGACCGTTCGTTTCCAGAAGGTGTACATGCTGCGACGGTAGAGTTGTGAAGGCTCTTCGGTGTGCGGATAGGCGCGCGAAAAATTGGGGCGATTGTTGATCTCCAGCCAAAGCCCATCCGGATGATAGGGATAGACGCTGGGGCCGCCGACCGTGTCGTCCAGCAATCCGCTCGCGGCCAGCGCGGAATCTCGAATTGTCTCGGCGTCGAGACGAAAACGCGGTCCATGTGCAAGCAGCCGATTCTCGGGATCGTGCGCGATCGCATCTGGAGTCACGCGCGAACTCTGTCGATAGGCGCCGCTCATCAACATCGTCTTCATCAGCTCTTTCACATTCCAGCCAGACTCGACAAATTCCACGGCCAGCCAGTCGAGCAGCTCTGGATGGCTCGGGTATTCCCCCTGGGAACCAAAGTCTTCAATTGTCTTCACCATTCCCGATCCGAAAATCTGCGCCCAAAAACGATTCACGATCACGCGCGCCGTCAGCGGGTTGTCGGCGGAGACCAGCCACTTCGCAAGCCCCAGACGGTTCCTCGGAAAATCGTCCGGCAGGCCGCCCAATGCCTGAGGCACATTGGGCAGCGCGGGGCGCTCCTTGAGCGGTTTGTCGTATTCGCCGCGCATCAGCACATGGGTCTGTCTGGGCTTCGCCATCGAGGTCAGAATCATCGTGTCCGGAATCGCGTTCTTCGCCTTGGCCAGCTGCGCTTCGAGCTCTCTCACCTTCTTGGAAAGCGAAATAATTCCCGGACCGCCAAAACGCTCAACAAGATAACCGGTCAATGCCGCGCGATCGGCCGTTTTTCGTTTCGAATGATCGACAGCCAAAATGTCGCGAATCCGACCGGGAGTGGGAGCCTGCCCATCCGTCGGAACAGAAATCCGAAACCGCCCAATCGTATGAGATCCGCCCCAGGTGTGGATCAGGCGAACCCGCACACGCGAACCCGGCGCAATCTCATCGCCGAGCGTGAAGACCGCAGAGCTGTCCTTGAAGCGAGTATTGCCATCGATCGCCCAGCCCGTCCTTGCTTCCTTGCCATCAATCGCCGCGGCCACGGGATAGCCTTTCTGCTCGTAGTTCGCGTCCGCCGACGCAATGCCCACGGGTTTCAAATCCCCATCAGGCGCGCCCGGCGATGCGGCCTCGATCTTCACCTCGCTCAGCACGAAATTTCCATTGTGTCCGCGCCCCGTGGATTTGCTCACATGGGAATCATGGGTCAATGCTTCCAGCCGAATCGCCCGCGTCGGTTTGTCGCCCAGGGTGAAATCGATCTGATACGTCTGCGTGGCGGGATTGGGCCCCGTCGCCAGGACGCTGCCGTCCTCCTGCTTCACCAGTTTTGTCCCGCCCTTTGCGCCCAGCGCGTCGATCGCCACGGATGACAGTTCCGCATCGACGCTCTCCCGCAACTTCGCCTCCCATTCATCCATCGATGCTCCGGCTTTCGACAGCGCCTGATCGAATTGCCGCTTCGCCTCATCCACCTTCCCCTTCAGCTCGATCGACGGGTCGGCGCCAATCGGCGAGGCGATTTTAGCCTTGGGATTGAAGCCGTTAAGTCCGCGCTCGGGCACGCTGTTGAAGAAAGCATAGAAGGAGTAGAAATCATCCTGCCCGATCGGGTCATACTTGTGGTCGTGACAACGGGCGCAGGTAAAGGTGAGCCCCAGCCAGGTCGTCGTCGTGGTGACCACCCGATCCATCACATACTCGGTGCGGTATTCCTCATCGATCACGCCGCCCTCGATCGTGATCGGATGATTGCGATGAAACCCTGTGGCCAGACGCGTCTGATCGGTGGCGTCGGGCAGCAGGTCGCCCGCGTTCTGCTCGATGGTGAACTGATCGAACGGCATGTTCGAATTGAATGCGTTGATCACCCAATCCCGCCAGACCCACTGATATCGAATCTTGTCGTACTGATATCCGCTCGTGTCGGCGTAGCGCGCGGCATCGAGCCAATGTCGCGCCCGATGCTCGCCAAAGTGGGGCGACGAAAGCAGGCGATCGACGACCTTTCCATAAGCTGCGTCGTCGTCCGCCGGATCGTTGACGAACGCCTCCACTTCCCGGACGGACGGAGGCAGGCCGATCAGATCGAGCGACACCCGTCGAATCAATGCGCTTCGATCCGCGGGCGCCGATGGCTCCAGCCCTGCGGCTTCAAGTTTCTTGATGACGAAGTTGTCGATCGGATTGCGCACGGCGTCCGCGCGATTCACTGCGGGCGCGGCCGGCCGAACCGGCGGGATGAAGGCCCAGTGCGTTTCGTATTCCGCCCCCTGATTGATCCATTTCTCGATCAGAGCCTTCTCGCGCGGAGTCAGCTGTGTGTGGAAATCCGCCGGCGGCATTTGATCGTCCGGATCCGTGGCCGTGATACGTTGCCAGGCTAGGCTCTTCGCCGCGGCTCCGGGAACAATCGGTCGATCCCCATCGCGTTCGGCGATCGCTTCCTCCCTAACGTCCAATCGCAGCTTCGCCTTGCGGGCATTGGCGTCGGGACCATGGCAGGCGAAACAGGTCTTGGAAAAAATCGTCCGGACGTCCCGATTGAATTGGATCTCCTTGGGAAGTTGAAAAGCGGCGCTCCCCTGTCCATTCACCGGAGAGACCGCCGATCCGATCGCCAACAGAAAACACCCCAGGACGAATCGAACACATTGTTGAATGGGAGGCATCACTGGAGAACTAGCGTCGCAGTGAGGCTTTTTCAAGATCATAGACCTAAGGCGTCGCAGTCCGAGCGAAGTTCAAGATCTAGAACGCGGCGTCCATGCCAGTCAAGCGGTCGCGCCTGTTTGTTGAAGCGGCCACCTCCAACAGCGGCAGCGATCCAAAGCCGGTGGGGCAACAACACTTTCGTCGCAATCGACAATTTAGAAGACTGAGATACGCCCTCACTCGTTCTTATAGGAACGTTCGGTGAAATCCTCGAACGCAAGCGCCTCCTGCATGGCCGACACTAACGCGATTTTTTCAGCTCACCCAACAAGCCGAGGACAGCCCGGCGAATCTTCCCCTCGGCCGGGACTTCGAGGCAACTCGAACGCGCCTCCCACGTCTCGTAACCACCCCACTTATGCTGCTCCGCCGTCGGCAGATAGCCGTAGAATCCGTTGGCCAACTCGATAGTGAAGGTCGATTCGAAGGGACTCTTCTCCTTAATGCCCAGCCCCGTTTCAGCAAAGACCTCACAAGGAATCGCTGTAATCCCCAGATCCCCGATTCGGATGGCCTGAAGCTTGATGACCGCGACGTCGGGATAGGTTTTCAAATGCATGGCTTCACGGGCGTAGACCTCCGGGCGCGTCAATCGTTTGCGCGCTTCAAACTTCTCCTTGCCGCTGGCGAAGGGAGCTTCCGCCCATTTCAATCGCGCGGCATCCGGCTTGCGAATCTTCAGCGGCAGCTCGACTTCGCGCATGCCCAGTTCGACGAAGTCGCGGTGTTCGATCGTCCGATAAACCCGCAACGTCTCGTCCGCCAATGAATGGGCCACCCGCGTCATTCGCTCGTACGCCTTGAACCGCTTGCGCGGCGCCGTCATATCGTTCGCATTCACATCACCGCTCGTGCCGTTGGACATGATCCCGACAAACGGCGGATCTTGCCGGTCGGCCTTCAGCAGTTCCTGAATTCGATCCGCAAAAACGCCAAAATAGTCCGCGCTCACCACGCCGCTCGGTATGCCGCCGATGTAGTGCAAACCGTAATTCGCCAACAAGGCCATCGGACGCCCGTCGGCATGTTGCACAGACAGGACAAACACCTCGGGATCCACCGGGCCGGCCGGCTTCATGAGCCCCTTCTTTCCCGGATTCATTTTCACGACCTCGCCCTTCACGCCAAACGGATTCACTCCCTGCCCTGACGCGTCCACAAACCAGCGGCGGTTGTGCACAAAATCCGGCTTCGTTCCGCCGCCCCAACCGATCCTGGCCGGGGCGAGATTGTTAATCGCCCGTTGCACGCCATCGGCGATGCGGCCGGCCATAAAATCCAAATACGCCCGGTCCTCCGGTTCATCGCTGATCCCGATCGCGCGCGGAGCGCTGTGCGTGTGGGTCGCGGAAATTAGAACTCGATTGGCCGCGAGTCCCGATCGTTTTTGGATCCTGGCCTTCGCGTCATCCATGACGAACTGCGCGATCATGGTGTTGTCGCAAACCACGATCGCCAGCCTCTCCTTGCCGTCGTCCAGCACAAGGCACCGGGCATGAAGCTCGTCATGCACGCCTTTCGCCGGGCCGATCTGCATGATGGTGCCGTCGAGCCGCACACCCATCGAGGGGGTAATATTGCTGGTGGCGGCGCCGGCGCGGAACACGGGCGCCGCGACAGCTGGCTGCGAAAGAGTCCATGCCGCGGCCAAGAGCGCCAGCAGACGAAAGGCCAGCGACACGGAACGGAAAAGCCGGCGATTCGAAGAATTGAAATATCGGGTTGCCATAAAACTTAAGAGAACAGATCGGCGGCCCTCCGGGCAACAAAGAACCATCGCAAACCATCTCCTCCACCGTTGGCTTAAAACGAAGCGCCGCGGCCCGAACGGCTTCACGGAATAAGCTTTACGATGAGTTATGCCCGCGCTATGAGGGACCTAATTATGGCAGGATTTCTGACGCGGTTGTTCAAAGGAAAGAGTCAACGCAATTTGACCGAGCAGTTTTATCGCACCTTGCGAGTCAAGTTGGAGCTGATTTCGAAAGCTCAATGGGAGAAAAACGACAACATTGTTCGTTTACTCGAGGAGCTGGAGCTGGAGGCCGAGTCCGGCTGGACCACGCCCGCGCCGCAAATCTGGGTCAAACTCTACGAAATCGAACAACACCTCATCCACTATTTCGACGTGGTGGTCCTCGACACCGAGTTGAGCCGCAGGATTTTCGAAGCCGACGCGCTTCTGCGCCCCGAGATCAGCCAGCATTACCGCACCGCCATGGCCACTCTTCAGGACTCTTCAGATATGAATCCTGAGGAGGCTGTCGCCCGAAAACGCGCGCTCTATTTCCGGCTTCTCAACGACATCAACTGGGTCTACACGAGCCGCGAAGAATCCCGGGAGTACATTCGCCTGATCCGCACCCGCATTGCTTCGATGTTCATTCTATGTTTGATGGCGTTCGTCGCCATGCTGGCCATCGAAACCTCCGAAAACCTGAAAGCCACCGCCTCCGTGGAACTGCAGCTTATCCTGCTGGCGGGGGCCGCCGGTCTCTGGGGCGCGTCCTTCAGCGCCCTGACAGGCCTCAAAGGGCAATTGCAAAAAGCGAGTATGGCCGACCTCATGGCGCTCCCGCACGCCGCCAACCTTCTGATGCGACCGGTGATTGGTCTCGGCGCCGCCATAGTGCTCCTGTTTATGATGGAAGCCGGCGTTCTGACTGGCAATTCATTCCCGGATTTTCAGCATATTCTGCATCCAGAAGGCGCCCCGGCAACTCCCTCTGCGGAAGCGACCGGCAACAGCGACCAAAAGAACTTCGCCCTCCTCGTGGTCTGGTGTTTCATGGCGGGATTCTCGGAGAAACTCGTGCCCAATTTACTGGAGAAACAGGAGTCCAAACTCAGCGCCGACGCAAAAAAATAGGAACGCTGGCAAGGCGGCCGCTCAAATCTCCCTCTACGGTTCTCGAGCGCCCTCCGTTATTTCTTGGCGGCCTTCGCTTCGTATCCCGGCTTGGGCTTCCCGTCTTCGCCAAGTTTCTCGCAGGCCCAGAGCAATCCCCGGGTCACCAGGCCGAGATAGGCTTCGTTGTCCATCGTTTCGTTATGGTGTCCCAACGACGTTCCGAACGTGCGGCCTTTGCCGTATTGGTTCACCCAGATACAGGTGTGGTCCTTGTCGGTGCGGGAGCCAAACGCAAGGCCCAGCGGTGTGCAGCCGGGATAGACTTCCAGAATTTCATAGAGTTCGCCATTGGGCGATCTCCACGGTTTTGGAAAGCCCTTCATGACCGGGTGCTTCGGTTTCATCGTCACCACATCGACGGGGCCTTTCTGCTGATGGCGCATCGATTTGACGCCCAACACTTTTCGCCACTCGTCCGTCTTGGCGTGGCGATAGGAATGCAGCGCGCAGTGAATGACCACCGCCGGCGTCCCATCCTTGTGCGCCTTGGCGATGTTCTCGATGAACGGCACGTCGGTCAGTTTGCCGAAGCACTCGTTGTGCAGGACGACATCGTAGCCCTTCGCCCAGTCCTTCTTGTGGTAGATGCTGACCTTGTGATCCCCGCTGGTTCCGCCTTCATGAAGAATCGTCCAGGTCACGTTCGCCCGTTTGCTGATGCCTTCGGACAAAATACGTTTCTGGTTCTCGTAGTCGTGGCAGCAGCCGCCGGTGATCATCAGCGCGCGAATGGGTTTCACTTTCACCTCGGCGGCGCCCAGGTTTGCGGCGAGCGCGGCAAGGAGGAGAAATACGGAAATGGAAAGGCGATTTTTCATGGCGGGATTAGGAACGGTGAACATGTCGGAGCGATTCAAGAGTTTGAACGACGGGTCATCTTATACCCGCCGGCGCGGCCTCAGCGCAATGGAAATGGCCAAAATCGACCGCGTCGGACGCAGTTCAAGAATAGAACAAACAACCAGGACCTCCGAATTTGAGACAGCGTAGTGAAGTTGATTCACTGAGCATCCATTGTTGTTGAAAGCGGCAGAGGACAGCCGCAGTCCATGACGCTGCCGCGAATTCCTTTACTCATCCGAGATCCGACAGGTCTTGGACTGCGGCTGTCCTCTGCCGCTCTACTTGCGCTTCAAACCACTCATCCGTTTCCAGTAATTGATCTGCGAACGACCGCGCCCGTGCCGCATTTCCTTGTTTGGCGACCGCCGGCAAAGTATACGAGTTCGTATGACGAAAAGGAAACTGAGCATCCGTTTCATGGGGCCGCTCACGGTGATATGCCTCTCGCTGTTTTGCGGCTCGGCCGCCTCCCCCCGATCCCATGCCGCCGACGCCGAAAAAACGAACAAACTCAGCCCCCCCGAGTGGCTCAAATCCTATCCCTTCAAACAAAAGAAATTCTCGTTTGTCCGACTCGACTACTCAAACGATCAACCCAATGGCCGTCGCGGCTCCGGCCGTTGGCTCACAGACTTTCCCGACGCTGATATCGGATTAAGCGCACAACTGGCGAAGACACTGCCCATTCAAGTGCATCCCGGCGGCCTGGTCGTTAAAGCAACCGCCTCTGAACTAAAATCCCAACCGTTCATCTACATTGCGGAGCCAGGCGGCATTCATTTTTCTGACGAACAGGTTATCGCCTTACGCGCCTACCTGGCCGGCGGCGGATTCATCATGCTGGACGATTTCTGGGGCGAGTCCGAATGGAAAAACGCCCGCCATCAGATCGGCCGCATCCTCCCGGACGCAAAACCCATAAACCTGCCGCTCAGCCATCCCCTTTTTCACTGCGTATTCGATCTCAAAGAGAAGCCCCAAGTCTGCAACGTGGCGCAGGCGATCAAGTCAAAGACAACGGGAATCACATGGGAGCGACATGACGCCAAGGAGGCGAATTATCAGGCGATCTTCGACAAGGATGGACACATGCAGGTCTTGTTCTGCCATAACACGGATCTCGGCGACGGCTGGGAAAGAGAGACCGTCAGCGAATATTTCAGGCGGGAGTTTTCGCTCAAGAAGGCCTACCCCATGGGAATCAACATCGTCTTCTACGCGCTCACGCAGGGGGACAATCATCCGCGAGCGGCTGGCTCAAGGAAATAGGCTCAGTGAACGAATACGCAAGTTCATGAGCGAGCCATCCTTGCAGCGAGATTTGATGTTTCTGATCCCCCTGTTCCTTGCGACATGGTTTACCCTCTTGCGCTTCGCCCACAAGAAAGACGTCACGTTTGCGATCAAGGGACCACTTAGTTACGCATCGGCGATGTTCCGACTGGCCATCATTTTCGCGTTGATCGAGTGGTACGCGATCGAGTTCAACATCCCTTTCATCCTTTTTCTCGGTATGCTCACGTTCATCTGCCTCACGGCGATGGCCGGAGCCACAGGAATAGGCGTGGAATTGCTTGGAGGCGCGGTCGTCGGCTTCTTGTTCATTGTTTATCAGTGGGTATTCTGGTTTCCAGTCGTCGAGGAACTCACCTCGAAAAGCGCGATCGACGGCGCGCCCGCGAGACCGCCCGCTGCCTTGATAGGAAAACGCGGAGTGGCCTCGACGCCGTTGCGTCCTTTCGGTCGTGTCGTTGTCGAAGGCGATGCGTACGAGGCGAAGTCTGAATTGAACTTCATGGATTCAGACGCAAAGGTAGAAATCATCGCCGTAGAAAACTCCTGTCTCCTGGTGCGTGAAAGCTGATCCACCTCATTCATGAAACTTAACCGAAACACGACTCTCTGCGTCTGTCTGGCGCTTGGCCTGAGCCTTGCCGTCGAGCCCGCGAAAGCCCAATCGAAACTCGACATCGAGCAGGCCGACGAAGACTACATCCACACGCCTTCGGGTTTTGCCGCGCCCGGCAAAGCTGCGCTGGCGACGGCCCCCGACTCAGCCACGCTTAATCTGACATTCATCGATGACGCCACCGGCAAACCCACGCCCTGCCGCGTGAACGTTGTCGGCTCGGACGGCCATTTCTATCAACCGGCCGCCAATCGCCTTTCGCAGTATTCGTTGACCGGTCAATGGCCCGCCACGGGAAAGGGAAATCGTCGCGGCAAGGCGCCGGTTCGGTATTTCGGTCGTTTTTTCTACTCCGCCGGTGAAACCAGTCTGCAAGTTCCGCCGGGTTCGACTCGCATCGAGGTCTGGAAGGGATTTGAGCACAAGCCCGTCACCGTAAGTCTCGCCGCGTTCCCCTCGAAGGAACATCGAGTAAAAGTTCAACTGCGCCGGACGGTTTCAGCGGCCGATCTCGGCTACTATTCCGGCGACACCCACCTGCACATGGAGCGCGCCACTGAAGCGCATGAAAACGACATTTTCAATCTGCTTGAGGCCGAGGATGTCCGTTACGGCGGCGTTCTCTGCTACAACCCAACTTCATCCTACAGCGGCCAGATGAGCGCGCAGGAGTTTCAGCAGTTGCGCGGGCTCGGCGTCAGCTCCATCAAGCGCCGCGGCGACTACCGGATTATTTCCGGACAGGAATACCGCAGCGGCCAATATGGCCACACCAAAGTCTTTCTCGCCGACGATCTCGTGCAGCCGGGAAAAAGCTACGATCCAAACACCTGGCCGGTTTTTGGAAAGGCGGTTTCCGATATCAGAGCGAATGGCGGACTCGTGTTCTGGGCGCATGGCGGCTACGAGAAGGAAATCTGGGCCGACTACGTTCTCGGCGGCTCGGATGGCATCGAGTTGATGCAATTCGGCATCTATCGCCCGATCGGACTGGCAGGCTGGTATCGAATTCTGAACATCGGGTTCCCCTACCCGGCTCTCGGCGCGAGCGACTATCCTCCCTGTCGGAAATTCGCGGACTGCCGCACCTACGTTCACAGCGAGACCGAGCCCCGCATCGACGACTGGCTGCGATTGTTGGCCAAAGGGCAGTCGTTCTTTACCACCGGCCCCCTGCTGCTGCTTGAAGTCGACGGCGTCAAACCCGGCGGCGCCATACCCCTTTCCGGCAAGGGGCCGCATTACGCGACTGCTCGCGTGCGGGTCTATTCCGAGGTCGCGCCCGTCACGGATCTCGACCTGATCGTCAATGGCAAGACCATCGCGACCAAATCCATCAAGGCGGACGAAAGCCGCGGTCGCTGGATTGAGTTGGAAAAGAAAATCAGCATTTCGGAATCGAGTTGGATCGCGGCGCGCGCGCATTCGAAAGCTCCGACCGGCAGTCCCGACGCCGAAGCTCACACCAATCCAGTCCACATCTACGTGAATGGGAAAGCGCCCTACAACGAGGCCAACTTGAACTGGCTGCTTGGAAAACTCGACGGCCAGATCAAGGCGCACGTGAACCGAAAGTTTCCGCCGCGGGCTCCCATTGGCGCGAAGACAAAGGCCGTGGGTTATTTCAAGGGAGCGCGAGAGAGATTGATCGAGATCCGCGCACAAGGCGGACAGCAAGCGCCATGAGCGGTCGAACGCCGATCACTGCCGCCTGCCTGATGGCGATGTTGGGCGTCGGGTGCGCCGTCTACAAGGTTGGCCCCACACCCGAGTCCGACGCCCAATTAAGAGCGATCGCCTACCTTTCCCGCGAAGTTCCCGCATGGAATACGGAGCACAAATGCTTTTCCTGCCACAACAATGGCGACGCGGCGGCCGCCCTGCTCTGGGCTTCGCCGATGCATCGAATCGATTTGGCGATTTCAATTCATCCCACGATGGATTGGCTTTCGCGTCCTCAAGATTGGCACGAGAACAAGGGCGATCCCGCCTATAGCGATTTCAAACTCGCGCGCCTTCAATTCGGGGGCGCATTGGCCAACGCCAACAACAGGCATTGGATCACTGACCGCAAACCGCTGCTTGAAGCCGCTCGCCAGATTGCGCTGGACCAGGACGAGGATGGCTCCTGGAAAATCGAAGCGGACTCATCCCCGGGTTCGCCCGTCACCTATGGCAATGCTCTGGCGACCATCAAGGCGGCCTCGATCTTGCGCGTCGCGGAGGCATCGGCGTTCGAAGTGAATATCAAGAAGGCGGCCGCATGGCTTCGCGACGTTCCCCTGGAGAATATCCCAACCGCCGCATCCGTGGCTATGTGGTTTGGTCAATCAGAGCCTTACGGAGATTCGAAAACCGCCGGTCCAGCTCTTGATTATCTTCGACAGGCCCAATCGACGACGACGGGAGGCTGGGGCCCCTACCCCGGATCACCAGCCGAATCGTTCGACACCTCCCTTGCCGTCATGGCCATGGATTTCTTCCCGGACGATCGAGACGCGAGCCGTCGGGCAAAGCTGGGCCGTCGTTATCTTGTCAGCGAACAGCTGCCCGAAGGCGGTTGGCCGGAAACAACCCGCCCCTCCGGCGACGAGAGCTACGCCCAACACATCTCGACAACAGCCTGGGCGTTAATGGCGTTGGTTCCGCCATCAGAAATACGCCCCCTGACACTCCCCGGGGATGAAATCATCGTATTACAAACGGAACCGGCACGGTCTTCACCTCGATCCGCTCGGTGACTTTCTCGAAAATATCAACTTCGAATTTGTGGCCTATGCTGTTGCCCGCGCGATCCTCCAGCCATTGATCGGCGATCAACTTATAGTCCCCCTTCTGCCACGGAGATTCAGGGACAAATTCCCAGCGGGTTTCGTTCTCAGAGACTCGAACCTCGCCGGCAATCTCCTCGCCACCCACTGTTTCGACCCACAGCAGCCGATGCAACAATGCGTGATCCAGTGATTCATCCAATTTTACAGCGATCGGTTCTCTGCTCCCGGCTGGCGGGAGCGACAGCTTCCAATTCTTCACATTCGGCTGCGTTCGATCCGGCGGCCCAACCCTGTAGGATTTACGAAAATCCGACTTCATCGGCGCGCCCTTTTCATCCGGCCAATTCTTGCTGATGACCAGTTCGTAACGCCGCCCTTCGAGCATGGCGGGTCCGACGTCTTCGAGCGGCTTCACCTCGCGCTTGATTCGACCTGGATCGATAAACACGGTCAATCGCCGCCCCTCTGGATCCCAAAGCTCCTCGGCGACTTCCAGAAAAGGGATATCCACCGCGCGCCCATTTTCATCGACCAGCTTGATAAACTCGTAGACGCCGCCACGCCGCATCGGCTCGGTGAAATGCAGGTAGAACTTCAGGAGATTCTCTGGCAGCACGTTGCCACTGGGATACACCATTTCCACCGACGCGGTCGAAATTTTCGGTTTCGCCGGGATTTCGAAAAGTTCAACCACACGAGGAGCTCCGGCGAATTCGCCAAACACGGCGATATAACTCAATCCCGCATCCAGGGGAAATTGCGGCATAAAGTGCCCACAGACTGTATCGGAAACAAATACACACGTCTTATAGAAGGAGTATTCTCCACCTAAAGGAGGCAATTCACCCGGGGCAAACGTCTGCGTGTCATTCCATAAGTCCACCGTCTGCCGGTCGGCCACATAGACCCGAAACAGAGACTCCAGGTTGCCGGCGTCTCTGATGGCGCGAACTTCCTTGTCGCTGAATTCTTGAACCAAAAACGCGCGCCCGCTACCTCGCATGATAATCGAGCGCGGCCCCGACAAAACAGCCGCCCCGGAGTCAACCTCCGAGGCGGCGTTCGAATTCTTCCTTGCTCCAGGCGGGTCGGTGCAGCATCCGCTCACTCCGACTGCCAGAGCCAGACTCAAGAGAGTCCGTTGAATCACGGCAGCGGTCGCGAAACCAGGTCGAGCGACTCACCCGAGCGTTGCACGACCAGCGCCCGTTTGCCATCGAGCTTGTCGAGCTGAGCAATGCCGGTCCAGGACTTGATCGTTTCGTAGGACGTGCCGACGGGGCCGCCCGCGCGTTTTTCTGCAATCTGCTTGCCGCCCTCGATTACGTCGGCCGCGAGTTTCATGATGCCGCGACTGCTGTTGGCGATCAGCACGTAGTCCTTGCCCTTCGCGTTGTAGACAATCATGTCCAGCGGGCGATTGCGATTGCCCAACTCGGCGATCGTGGTGCCGCGAATCTTGGCGTTAGCCTTCAAGTCGCTGATCGGGAAGCGCACCAGCGGCGTGCACTGATAGGCCGCCAGCAGGTGAGGATCGTTGCCGATGTTGAACGCAACGAAAGTCCGAACCGGCGAATGAGTTTCAAACTTGCCGTGCGCGCCATGGAAAATTTCCACCCCCGCGCCGTCGTCGACCTTTTTGAAAGGAAACGGAATTGAGCGAAGATTGGAGGCGAATTCCTCGTTCGACAGACCGGCGACCAGCACCTTTCCGTCGACGTAGGCAATATCCGTGATCGACGATTGGCGCGGATTGCTGCGACGGCGTCCCGAGCCTTTCATTTCATCCTTCGGCGCATTGGGCAAGGCGACGGAAGCGGACTTCAATCCGGCCAGCTTCAGCACGCTGATTTCGCCGGCTGAAGTGACTTTCACTATGGCGGCGGCAGCCTTGGCGTCGCGTCCCCGCGAAACCGAAAGGTAGGCGTTCCGTGAAATCGGATTCACCGCGAGGTCGTTAATGATGATATTCTCGGCGCTGGTTCCCAAGGCCGCGGCGACCTTCGCGTCGATCCCCGACACTTTGAAGCTCGCCGAGGAATCGGATTTTTGTGTGTCGCCAGTCGCGATCGCCACAACCGCTGCGCCTTTGCTGTCACCGACAAACAAGATGCCTTCCGGGCCGAACGCCAGCGCTCCGGCGGATTTAAGGCTGGTCTTACCGTCCTTGAGCGAAGCGGTGAGATGATGATCCGCCTGCGCGACCGTGGCGCAGAGTCCGATGCCGAGAATTGTGGTCAGGAGTTTTTTGGAATTCATTGCTGGGAGGAGTTAGGTTTCAATAGACGTTTTCGAGATTGCTCCGATTTATAGCGCCGACTTCGATCCCGCCAAGCGCGAAAACCAGTAAAGGAACCAAAACGCCCCGGACATCGATTCGGTTACAAAAAATCACCTTGGCGCGGAATATTCGGTTACCTCCCTGATTCCAGTTCCGCAGAATGCCTCCGAATCAGGTTCCCCTAAACCAAAAGGACTCAACACACGCGGTGTCGCTTAATTGCCTCTTCCCCCAACAGTCAAATGGCTGATTTCAACTTTCCCTGTTCCACCTGCGGCGAATACGGTGAAATTCTACATCTTTCTTCTGCTGTTTGCCGTGATCGTAGGGGGAGGCTCCGACTCACCGATGTAGCGGCGGCGAGTTAAATGTAGATGGGATTGGGCAGTTCCAGCATGGCGCCGAACAGCGCCGACCGAACCGAAAAAACATTGCCCGACTCGAACGACCATCCGATAACGCGGGCATGATCTATTTCATTGCCGGAGTCATCGGACTCGTCAGCGGCGTCTTCAGTGGTGTGTTCGGCGTCGGCGGCGGCGTCATCATGATTCCCGCCATGGTCTACCTCATGCATCTTCCTGTGAAGACCGCCATCGGCACTTCTCTCGCGATCATCGTTCCCACCGCCCTCGCTGGCTCCTTCAAGCACGTTCACGCTGGCAACGTCGATTTTAAAGTCGTTTTGATGCTGGCGCCCCTGGCCATGGTCGGAGCCATTGGCGGCGCCTGGCTGGCCGGCCAAGTTCCCGCGGACACACTTAAACGAGTCTTCGGCGGATTCATCGTTTGCGTCGGCGCGCATATGCTGTTTTTCAAATAGACTGCACCCGCATAAATGGCTCACCTTCGGCTGGAGCATCCCTTAAGAAGATATTCTCATGAAACGATTTCACGCGTTCTACCTGCTCCCCCTCCTGGCGACCGCCGTCGTCTTCGGAAGCTTGGACAAAGCCCGAGGTGCGGAGCCGATCAAACAGCCCAATGTCCTCTTCATTGCGATCGACGATCTCAATGACTGGATCGGCGTTCTGGGCGGTCATCCGCAGGCAAGGACGCCGAACCTCGACCGCCTCGCGCGCCGCAGCGTGCTCTTCGCCAACACTCATTGCGCGGCTCCCGCATGCAATCCCTCGCGCGCTGCGCTGATGACCGGCATTCCGCCTTACAAATCCGGCGTCTACACCAATCCCCAGCCATGGCGACGCGGCCTGCCCGACGCCGTCACCATTCCCCAGTATTTCTCCGCGCAAGGCTACTGGTCCGCCGGCTCGGGCAAGATCTACCACGGAGCCTTTCCGGACCCCGCCTCCTGGGACGCCTATTACCCGGACCAGAAAAAGAACAAATTCCCGGATCCCAATCCGCCGAAGAAAAATATTAACGGCCTGAAACGCGGCCATTTTGACTGGGGCCCTCTCACGGCGCCGGCCTCCGAAATGGGCGACTACAAGACCGCCACCTGGATCTCAGAACAGTTGACCAAGCAGCACAACAAACCCTTCTTTCTCGCTTGTGGCATCTATCGCCCGCATCTGCCCTGGTACGCCCCGCAGAAATATTTCGACATGTTCCCACTGGATTCGATCCAACTTCCCAAGACGCTGGCCGACGATCTTGGCGACGTGCCGCCGGCCGGCCGCAAGATGGCAAAACCGACCGGAGATCACGCCGCCGTGGTCAAAGGCAAACAATGGAAGCAGGCAGTCCAGGGCTACCTTGCATCGATCGCCTTCGCCGACGCCCAGGTGGGCCGCGTCATCGCCGCCCTCGACGCCGGCCCTCACCACAAGAACACCATCGTCGTGCTTTGGACCGACCACGGCTGGCATCTGGGTGAGAAGGAACATTGGCGTAAATTCGCCCTCTGGAATCGCGCCACTCGCACCCCGATGATGATTTCCGTGCCCCAAGGCGTGAAAGGATTCCCGGAGGGATCTGTCCGCAATCGCCAATGCCAGGAAGCCACGAGCCTGCTGGACATCTATCCGACGCTGATCGATCTGTGCGGCCTGCCCAAACGCAATGACCTCACCGGCGAAAGTCTCGTCCCACAGTTGAAGAATCCCGATCTAAAAACCGATCGCGCTGTCATCACGACCCACGGCCGCAACAACCATGCAATTCGCGACGCGCGCTGGCGTTACATCCGCTACGCCGATGGCGGCGAGGAACTTTACGATCATCAAAATGACCCCAACGAATGGACCAATCTCGCAGGCGATTCGGCCCACGCCTCCACCATCAAACGGCTCGCAAGATCGCTGCCGAAGGTAAACGTCCCGGACAGCCCCAGGAGCAAGAAACGCTAGGCGCTGAATGCACTACGAGAAGATCCATCGGTGGCTCAGCGAATGGGCAAAAAAACATGGTCGACTCTGCGCGCTGACAGGTCTTGGAGCCTCCCTGCTCGCCGCTTTCCTCCTCTCCATCACCTACTACGTCATCTTCTTTTTCTTCGCGTTGTTCATTTTTGATTTGGAGTGGATGTTTGAAAGCTGGCTGGGCATCGCCATTCCACTCGCCGTTATCGCATTGCTCTTCTGGACGGAATGGCGCACGCCCTCGGAGTATTTCGGCGACATCAAGGTGCACCCCGTCGGCTCCGATCGCGTGATCGTCATTCCAGGCTTAGGCGCCAACATCAACCCCCTCGCGCCCAGCACGATCAATTCCGCCGCCAAGATAATTTCCGACGTTCTCTGCGCCGGCCCCCGCGCCACCAAGGGCGCCATCAGCCTGCTGCGGCGTGCGACTCGCTTGAAAAAAGTTTCGATCGAACAGTGCGCCGCCGTCCTGACCGTCCTTTTTCAGGCCGGCGGGAAGAAGACCTATCAGGAAATCACCGACGGCGTCGAAGGAGTCGATCTAGCCTCAACCATCCCTGCGATGCGCGACATCGACGGCGTCGTTTTCTTCAGCACGGAACCTGCCGGCATGTCCCTAACGCAGGAACTTCGGGAGGAACTTCTGAACGCCATGGAACGAAGCTAGGCGGTTGACTGCGGGAATCGGCGAGTTGCTTGCTTGATGACAATGCCGATGGCCGATTTGACGATCTGGACAACGGCGCGATGATCATCGATCTCAATCAAGATGGAAAACTGCAGGGACGCTCGGACTCCGCCGAATATCATAAACTCGGGCAACCGTTCAATGTCCATGGAACAACGCTCGAGATCGCCTCGCTCTCGCCCGATGGACTGAATCTAACACTGCGTCACTCGAAGGCGAAGGTCGCTATGAAGAGCTTCATTGCAGCCGGCCATCCAGCGCCCCAGTTCACGGCCAAAGACCTTCAGGGCAAGACCATCGATCTTCAGGCTCAGGCGAAGGAGTCCAAATACATTCTGTTGGATTTTTGGGCGTCCTGGTGCGGTCCCTGTAAGAAGGAGTATCCCTACCTCCGTCGGCTCCATGCCCAATACCAGAATCACGGTCTCCGAATCATCGGG
>JBLHKZ010000058.1:0-24847 GCA_047618185.1 Limisphaerales bacterium | reverse complement strand
GGGCGAATGCCACGAAGCACGGCCTGGATGGGGAGCGCATCGGCGTCTGGGGCAGTTCGGCGGGCGGGCATCTGGTCGCTTTCCTCGGGACATCGGGAGATGTGAAGGAATTTGAGACCGACGCGCACGCGGGTGTTTCGAGTCGCGTGCAGGCGGTGGTGGACTGGTTTGGACCGACGGATCTCCTGAGCATGAACAAGCAGGCGATTCCCGGCGCAAAAATGGACCACGACGCTGCGACTTCGCCGGAATCGCTTTTGGTCGGCGGGCCGATTCAGAAAGAGCCGTTTCGTTCAATTGCCATCAAGGCCGACCCGATCACCTACGTCAGCGCGGACGACCCGCCTTTCCTGATTCAGCATGGCGACGCGGATCCATTGGTGTCTTTTCGTCAGAGTGAGGTCTTGCACACGGCATTGAAAAAGGCGGGCGTGGATTCAACGCTGCGCATCGTCAAGGGAGGCGACCATGGCTTCAAGCAGGGGGAGCCGTCGCGTGAGAAGCTCGCGGAGGAAGCCTTCGCCTTTTTTGAAAAACATCTGAAACGCGATCGGGCGGCGCGCTGATTGAACGTTGCCTCAGCTGGCGTTTATTTGACGGGTTTCAATTTCCGGAAATTGACGACCCGAAACGAATTGGCTGGATCGTCCTCGCCACGCAGCACGACTTTGGCGTAGGCGAATCGCTCAGAGCCCTTGAAGGTTTGTTCGGGCTTGCCAGGCGAAAAGGGTTTCGAGGTGATTCGAGGGGCGCCGTATTGCGTTCTGGGAGCGAAGATCAATTCTGCCGTATTTGTTCCGCCCCGGCGCCACTCGATGTGAACCCGGTAGTCCGTGGTTTTCTCCAACGGAATCCATTCGCTCTGCCAAATGTCCTTGCGTTGCGTCCAATGATCCGGGGCGTCCGGCTGACTCCACCTGAGCGAGAAATCCGCGTTTCTCACAAGGCTTCCTTCCTTGAGTTGCACGTCGACTTTAGTTTCCACGCCAACGCGCAAGTCGATTTCCCTTAAAAATATTGCGCATCCGGGGCGCTCCACCTGGAGGGTCCGCTTCCCGGGCGGCAATCCGCGAAACTCAAAATTGCCTTCGATATCGGCCAGTGTGGACCCGTCCGTTCCGTGAATCATGATCTTTGCCGGCGAATAGGTGGCGGTGTGGGATTTCGGGCTGGCGATCTTGCCGTGAAGCGTGGCGCCTTTGGCCGGGAACTTCTCTGCCAGTTGACCGAGAGTGTGAAACAGGTCGGCGACGACGCGGCTGGTTTCCAGTGCGCTTTCCAGAACGATGGGTTCGGTCGTGGCGCGGTCGTCGGCTTCGAGCAGGGGCTTGATGCGTTCGAAGCGCGCCTTGGAAAAGGCGATCAATCCGGCCATGCGCTTTTCCAGGCCGGCGACGGCGCTGTCGATATCCTCGCCCAGCAGGGCGGGTTGATAGTCGTCGATCTTAATCAGGTCGCCTTTCACCCAGTTCTCGCCTTTGGTGTGCAGCGAGCCCAACACGCGAGCGGCGTGCGGAGGCGAACCTGTGTCCTCGACGAAGTGCAGGATCGCGCCGATCCAACGCGCGGCGTTCTCCGGCGATTCCATCCGAATGGCTTCATAGGCGCGCCGGAAATAGGGCGCATAGGTTTTTTCAACATGCGGGCAAAGATGGTCCTCGTGTTTCGGATAACCGGGAAAAAGCAGGAAATCGTCGGCGTAGAACTGCGCGGTCCCGGCCTTGGGCAAGGTGGTTCGCCAGTCCGCCATCCAACAATACTGGGGCATGCGATTGGCGTGCGGCCCGAGGATCGTCTTGAACGGATGATCGGCGCCGAGCGTGTCCAACGCCGCCTGGGTAATTTGCGGGTGGGGGCCCCATCCGTGGGCCTCGCCGGCAAGACCGCAGAAAATTAACAAAGTTAAGAATCGCATTGAGGCGGACTCTAGGGCGAAAGGAGCAACTGCTTCAACGTTTCATCGATACGAGAGGAGTTTTGAACCACGGATGGCGCGGATAGCACGGATTTCTCAAGACAGTTTTGTTGGTTCATTGCAGGCCGAGACTCATGGGGCGAATGCCTTCAACATCCGCGCCATCCGTGGTTAAAGGGTTTTAGAAATCGGATCAACGGTCCGGCGGGTTGAAATGAGGAGGATTCAGCATTCGCTTGTCGGTCGTCGTCGAGTTAATATCGCCCGATGACGGAAACCGAGTCCAACGCCATCCGTGAGCGCATCGTCCAATGGGGGCGGGCTACTCCGGTTTTGCAAGCTTTGCGCGAGGAGGAGATTCGCAACGCGGACACTGCGTCAGCGATGCGACACTTTAAGGGAAGCGCGCTATGGTCGGTGAAACATCGGCCGCCCGATCCGACATCCGGATTGGTGGAACAACAGCGCTGGTTCAATAAATTACGGCAGACATGAACGAGCTGACGGCCCTTGCTTTGGAATTGCAGTTATTCTGCGAAGCGCGGAGGTGGCGTTTCTGCATCATTGGCGGCCTCGCCGTGCAACATTGGGGAGAGCCACGATTTACCCGCGATGTTGATTTGACTCTGCTTTCCGGGTTCGGCGGCGAAGAGAGCTACATTGATTGTCTCCTGGCTTCGTATGAAGCCCGCATCGATAACGCCAAGGAGTTTGCCCTGACCAACCGAGTCCTGTTGCTGCGGAGCAGCCAGGGGATTGGCATCGATATTGCCCTGGCCGGCCTTCCTTTCGAAGAGAGCGCCGTCGATACGGCGCAGGACATTGAATTGGAGCCTGGAGCGTTCCTTCGATTGTGCACGGCGGAAGCCTTGCTTGTGATGAAGGCATTTGCCAATCGACCTCAGGATCTGCTTGATATTCGCGGCATTGTGATTCGACAGCGCGACCGGGCCATCGATTGGGAATATATCCGTCGCTATCTGGCGCCTCTGTGTGAAGTGAAAGGCGAGCCGGAGATACTTACGGATCTGGATAACCTGAGGCGTGAGTTCGAGAAAGACGGGGGATGATGGACGTGAAAACAGGGGCCATATTGTTCATTCTGGGGATTGTGTTTTCATCGGGGCGGGCGGGGGAGATTCGACAGATCGAAATTGAAGGCCGCGCGCAGTTTGTGGTTAAGACCGGGGGCGCGACGTGGCATTACGACCGTGCGGGCGGAGGGTTTTCGCGCTTGATCGACCACGATGGCAAGGACTGGATTGGCTTTCACAAAGAGCCTCTGTCGAAGTATCCGGCTTCGGCTGCGGCGGGATATCGCGGCATTCCGAATTGCGTGTTTCGCGGGCCGGACAAGGGCGCTGGGCATCCAGGCTTCGACAAATGCGTCAGCGAGGTCGTGGCGCCCAATCGGATTCGCACGACGAGCAAGTCGGGGAAGTGGGCGTGGACATGGACGTTCACGGAATCGACGGCGCGCTTTCGCATGGAGAAGGAGGACCCGGAGCATGCCTGGTGGTTTCTGTATGAGGGGACAGTCGGGGGACGGTTCAAACCAGATCAACAATATTGGGGGACGAATCTTGGCGGACCGAAGTCCCGCGTTTTCGCGTCGAAGAATCAGCATTTTGCCAATTGGCGTTGGGCCTACTTTGGCGATCGGAATTCTGCGCGTGTTCTGTTCGTCCTGCAACATCAGGCGGACGAGTTGTCGGATACCATCTGGCATTTGGCCAGCGGCAGTCGCGGGGATGAGTCGGCCGACGGTATGATCGTCTTCGGCATGGGGCGCGCGCCCAAAGCGAAGCCTGTCCTGAAGGGCGCGGGATTGGAGTTCACGGTGGGATTGATTGAAGCCGCCGTGAAGACTTCAAAGGAACACGACGCAGTGGCGTCGACGATTGAGGCGCAATTGAAATGAAGAGCCTGACAACATGGAGAATGGCACGCTGGGTTGCGGTGGCTTTCTGTGGAATGGGCCTCACGGGCTCCGTGTCGGCGCAATCATGGGATGCTCCGCCCGCCGAACAGACGGAAGGCGCCTTCTGGCGGACGCATTGGTATGAGCGCGGCATTGAGCATGGAAATCCGTCCTTCACGCGCAGGATGCGGATCAACTCTCCCGAAGTTTCGTTGCATCCACGCTTCGGCAAGCGAAAGGAAGCCCGCGAGAATGGACTGATGTTGATCCGCGCGGAGGAGGATTTGTTTCAAGTCACGGCGGCGGAATACTACGCGGAGCTTTGGGGTGGTCATCCGGGCACGGCCAACAAGCGAGTGTCGGTGAATGGTCGTTCGATCTACGAAGTTCCCGAGGTTGGCACGGAGGATGAGCATTGCGCCTACAGCTACCCGTCGACCCCGCTCAAGATCACGGATCTCGTGAATGGCTACAACGCCTTTCAGTGGGCAGTCGATCAGGGCAGCACATTCTGGGGGCACGCGATGGTCGACAACGCCTGCCTGCGCGTGGCTCTGACAAACACCCATCCGGATCTCGGCAAACTCGGCCTTGCCGATTTTCGCGCGACCGTCGAAGCGTCCGCGTTCGGCGGCGACAGGGAAGGCTTCGCGCTGAGGCTGGACACATCGAAAACGGATACGATTGCGCGCGTCGACTATCAGGCCTGGTTTCGCGGTTACGACGACAACGGTAACCTCAAGGAAACCGACTGGCACGGTTTCACATTCAAGCGTGAGCCGGCCGAGTGGATCGGTTCGTCGACGAAGGAGCCCTTCGCGGTCGATTGGGACACGAGCATGTTGCCCGCTCAGAAGGACGCGGCCGTTCGGGCGATGATTCGATTTCGGGATTCCACGAATGTTGTTTATCTCACCGGCGATTCGAGCGGCCTGGAAATTCGGAAGCCGGCGGGCGTGGCCGTGGAGCTGTTCGCGCCGCGAGACTTGCCGAAGAAGTTCTGGGCAAGGGCGGGCCGGCTCAAGACCTGTCACATTTCGCTGAAGATGAAGGCGGCGTCCATAGAACGCGCCGAGCTTTACGTGAAATCCTGGACCGGTGGCGCCGGCAAAGTGGAAGATTATTTCAAACTGAACGGCCGGCATTATCCCGTCGCCGAAGGGAGCGGTCATGAAATTCAGTTTAATCGATTGCCGGTCGACGCGGACCTGCTCAAGCGCGACGATAATCGAATCGAACTGCTCAGCGACACCGAGCACCACGGCATTGAAATCGTGTATCCCGGCCCGGCGTTGATGGTGCGTTGGCGGACCCGGTAGGGAAGCGTTCCACCGCGTCCTGCTCAGGAGAGTAACTCAATAATTCCTTCGGAATACTGAATTGGACTCGAGGGACTCTTGCCCCACCGGCTTTTGAATTCCTTCGGTTGTGCTGGGTTCGTTGAATCCTTTTGCCTGTTTTTTCGGACCTTTATCCAACGGGTTGTTAATTCCCGTTCGCGTCAAACTTGAGAATAGAAAGATCGCCTTATGCCCAGGATGTCCATCAAACGCTCGATTGTCATCAACGCCCCGCTCGACAAGGTGTATACGTCGGTGAGGGATTTATGAGACCGATCCCAAAGAGGGGCCCGAGGAGGAGACGCGTGTAACGGTCTATTTTCCGACGAAGTAGCAGAGAGAAGGCCGACAATCCGACTTCGCGAATCAACGATCCGCCTTCGGCGCCGCCGGCCCCCATCGTTCGGTCTGGGTGATGTCGAATTGCACTGGGGTGTCGTTGCTCGCTTTTTGGCCCTTTCGGCTGCTGCCATTCGCGATGAGACGCTCGAAGTCTTGCTTCATTCTGCGGACGATCTCGGGGCGCTTGGCGGCGAGGTTGTCCTTTTCCGCGATGTCGATTTTCAGATTGTAGAGTTCGGCCACTGTGGGTTTGCCTCGCGAAAGGTTTCTGTTTGCGTGGGCATTTCTGAAGACCAGTTTCCAATCGCCGTCGCGATAGGCGAACTCGCCGTGGTTCGAATGGCTGACCAACGACGCGCGCAGGGGCTCGCGAATATCGCCAATCAATTTAGACAGAAAACTGACGCTGTCTTCCGCGCCGTTGCCCGGGAGCGGGGCTCCGAGCAGATCTGCGCAGGTGGCGTAGATGTCGGTCAGGGATACGAGCTGGTCAGAGCTGGAGCCGCCGGGGACCTGGCCGGGCCAACGGACTACCAACGGCACTCGATGGCCGCCTTCCCAGATGTCGCCCTTGTGCCCGCGGTAGGGGCCGCTTGGCATGTGGCCGGCGTCGATGAGTTCCTGCCAGCCGGTGTAATGCGAATGCCCGTTGTCGGCGGTGAAGATGACGATGGTGTTCTTGGCGATACCCGCGTCGTCCACGGCCTTGATGACCTGACCGGCGGACCAATCGGTCTCCATTACAAAATCGGCGATGGGCGCGATGCCGCTCATGCCGCGAAAGTTCTTCGAGGGCACGACCGGTTCATGCGGCGAGGTCATGGAGAAATAGAGGAAGAAGGGTTTCTTTTCTTTGGCGAGTTTGTGGATTCGCTTCACGGCGCGTGTGGTGAGTTCGGGCAGGATGGCGTCAAACTTCCAATCCGGCGCCATCGGTGCGCCGACGAAGCCGCGGGGCATGACCACGCCTTCGTTCGGGTCGTGGACATAGCTGGCGGTCGGCAGCGGCGCGACGCGGTCGTTCTCGATGTAGGTGAAGGGCGGCAGGTTGGGCAGGTCGACGCCGAAGAAGTAGTCGAAGCCTCGATCGATCGGCCCGCCCTTGACCGGTTTTTCAAAATGCCAGGTGAGCGTCTTTTGGCCATTGGGCGCCGCGGTCATGCGGCTCGGTTGTGGGCCGGGCCAGTTCCAGCCAAGGTGCCATTTACCGACGCATTCCGTGCGGTAGCCTTGCTTCCGCAGAAAGCCGGGTAGGGTGGGCCGATCCTTGGCGATCAAGGGAGGCTCGTAGGCGGCGATGACCCATTCCTGCAGGCGAGTGCGCCAGGCGTAACGTCCAGTCAACAAACCATAGCGCGTCGGCGAGCAAACGGCGGAAGGGCTGTGCGCGTCGGTGAAGCTAGTGCCCTGGCCAACGAGGCGATCGAGATAGGGTGTCGCGATCTTGTTCTTGGGATAATGAGCCTGGATATCTCCGACGCCAAAATCATCGGCAAGGATGACGACGATATTGGGCCGGGCAATAGGCGCGGCAGTAAGGCTCGCGCTCGACGCGGCTAAAGCAAGAAAGATGAGGATTCTTAGACGTCGCATGGATTCGTTGGTAGGCGTTGGGGACAGGGCAGTCAAGGGTGGGGCGTAGTTCAACTTATTGAAGAATGGCCTGCCCGAGCGAAATGGGACACCGAGGACGGCGTCCGTCTCCACGATTGAGAGGGACGCCGTCCTCGGTGTCCCATTCTTTAGAACTTCGAGATGCGCCATCGAGACTGGCGGAGAGAGTCTCATGCTTGCTCGCGCGTTGGGTTTGATTACACTAGCGCGCATCATGCTAGCCATTGTTGTTAATTTCGAAATTCACCCCGACACGGAAACCCAGGCTTTAGCCGCGCTCGAAGCAAACGCCGTCGGTTCGCGAACCGAGCCTGGCTGCCTCAAGTGGGAATGGAGCCGCCACGTCGATGAGCCTAATTGCTTCGCCATCTACGAGCTTTACGTGGATCGGGACGCGATCGATTTCCACAAATCCAGCGCGCACTTTGGCGAGTGGAAGGAAAGCACGCCCAAGTTCATGAAGGAGAAGTCCTCCGGGATCTACGAGGTGTCGGGCAAGGATTCGCGGCCGGTGACTTGAGCCGGTGACCGGCGGCGTCATGTGATGGAAAAGCGTCGATCGCCGAGCTTCAATTCCGCGGACTCGCGGGCTCGTCCCTCCATGGTCGTTGGACCCGCTATTTTAGTCCGTCCGCGTTGACTCGGCAGCCTCGGATTCCCGGCCTTCGCTGCTTTACCGGGGCGTCCGCGCGCGGTATGCATGCATCACGTTTATGAAAATCACACTCTCGCCTCGTTTATTTCTTTTCACATTCTTTGTTTCTCTCGCTGGTTCGCTCCAGGCGGCGACGGAAGTTCCTTCCTTCAAGCCCCTGTTCAATGGCAAGGACCTTTCGGGCTGGATCGACGTCAACACCAGCACGAACACCTGGTATGTGAAGGACGGCCTGCTGGTCTGCACCGGACATCCGATCGGCGTGATGCGCAGTGACAAGCAGTATGAGAATTTCATCCTGCACATCGAGTGGCGACACATGGAGGCGGGCGGCAATTCCGGCGTGTTCGCCTGGAGCGAAGGGACCGTCCCGAAGGACCGCCGATTGCCGAAGGGCATGGAGATCCAGATGCTGGAGCTCGAATGGCCCTTCATCCATCGGGAGAAGAACGGCAAGCCGCGACCGATCGCCTATGTGCACGGCGAGCTCTTCGGCGCCAACGGGCTCAAGGCCGTGCCTGACAATCCCCGCGGCAGTCGCAGCAAGTCGATTGAAAATCGCTGTAAGCCTCGCGGGGAATGGAACTACTACGACGTGGTCTGTGTGGACGGCGTGGTGAAGCTCTCGGTCAACGGCAAGTTCGTCAACGGCGTCAGCAAGGCCTCAATCAAGAAGGGCTACCTGTGTCTCGAATCCGAGGGCGCGGAGATTCATTTCCGCAATATCCAGATCATGGAGCTGCCTCACGGCGTGACGACGAAGGAGCAGACCGCGCCGAAGGTGACCGAGAAGAAACAGTAGGGCGGACGACACAGTCGCGCTCCGAAATAGGCTCGCGGGGACACTCGGCCCCACCGGCTTTTTGAATTCCATCTCAGGCTCGTTTCCACTCCAAACCCGGTAGGGATCGCGTTCCACCGCGTCCCATTTCCTCGTTCTGAAGGAACGCCCGGCTGGCGCCCGTTCCGGGCGCTGAAGTCGGACGCGGTGGAACGCATCCCTACCGCGCGCTTTGTGGCTGCGCGATGTCTGTGAGTTCGCTTATTTCGCCAGGGGTTGGATGATTCCGAAGATGTGGCTCAGACCGGTGAGTTGGGTCATTGGCTGGCCCTGCGTTGCGTGATGGCAGTCAAAGCAATTCTTGTATTGGAAGTAGGTTTCCATGGAGGCGTTGGCCAGGGTGATGGATCCGGCGACATCGGGAATCTGGAAGCCGATGTTGGGCACGCCGTTTTTTGTCCAGGTGGCTCCGACGAGGAAGTAGTTCTTGCGGACGTCGCCGCTGGCCAGCATCGATGAAATGTTCTGGTTGATCGAGATGATCGCGGTGTTGTTGCCCGCGGCGGTCTGATCGGGCGCGCCTCCCCAGGGATGGGTGCGCATGGTGTTGCTGGGGCTGATGGTCTTGCCCGGCGTGGCCAGGATGTCGTTCCCCTTGAGCTCCATGTGCATCTGGTTGTTCGCTTGTTCCCTGCTGACGCCGTCCATGAAGAGCCAGTTCTTGTCAACGGGCGTTCCGTTGCTGTTCCAGTTTTTCTTCATCTGGGTGTTTCCGCTCTTGTCGCGGTAGTAGAAGTTGGCGTCGGGCGCGTTCTGGTAGTGTTCGAAGGTCGCCCAGATCATCTCGGGATGCCCCGCTGCGCTGCCGACGAGATGGTAGCCGACGCAGGCGAGGGTGACGCCTTTGTCCAGCGACGTTCCGTTCCAGGTCCATCGCTGATCGCTTGATTGCGTGTAGCTGGGGATGTCGGCCTTGATGGTGATGAATTGGCTGGCGTCCATCGAGGAGTTGAGTTTGACCCAGGAGCTTTTCAACTCCAGCGCGAGTGCGTTGGGATCCGTGAGATGGACGCCATAGGCGGTCTGCGCGTAATCGATGATGGCGTCGCGCTGGGCAACGGTGGTGGGGAATTGAGTGACGCCCGTGAGGCCGCCGTTGTTCACGCCAGACGCCATGTAGGCCATGACGTCATTCACGTGAATCGCGTAGTAGACCAGGGAGCCATCGGCGTTGACGCTGGCGCCCTGCGTCATCAGGACTCCGCTGATCAGGCCAGCCTGACCGGTTCGGCTCATGTCCTCGAGCTTTCCGCCGCGCACGAACTTCCTGCCGGAGTAGCCGGACGAATTGGAGACAAGTTCGTTCTTGTCGTTGAGATCGAAGAAGGGCGCGGTGTTGAACACATAGCCGCCGGAGTTCTCCGAGGTTTGCCAGAGGAACATGCGCCAGGACCATGCGTAAAAGTCGCAGAGCGTGTCGAAGGACTGAAGGCTGTCGGCGGCGGTGACAATGCCGTCTTTCGTGACTCTGCCCCTTTGGAACCAGCTGGCAAATTCGGCGGAGTCAACCGTGCAGGAGGGTTGCACGGGGAGCGGCGTTGGGGCGGCGTTGGCTTTCGGCGTCGCGCAGGCGATTGCGAGGGCGGCGCCGGCCAATCCGAGGGCGGCGAGAACGGTGGGTTTCTTTTTAATTAACATGGCGCTGAAGGGGTCTTGAGTTGATTCGGAAAACTTGGCGTGAGATGTCGATTATCAGGAGTTATTGAGAGCGTCAATCCAGCTGACGATCTTCTGTTTGTCGGCGAAGGAGAGGTCGCGCGTGACCGGCATGTGGATGGCGGCGGTCATGGGTTTTTCAAGCAGCAGTTTAATCATGTTCCGCAGGTCGATGCCTTCGATCATTTTCTGCTCATCGAGGAATGACATGACCAGATACAGGCGGCCGTATTCGCCGAGGATGCCGATGGCGTCTCCATCGGCCTCCTGGTCGTAGATATGAATGCTGACGAAATCAGATGGAGCCGGTTGGTAGCCGTCTGCGGCTGACGCGCCAGTCAATTGGTAGGTGAGCGCGTAGACCTGGCCATTGATATAATTTCTGGGGTTGCCCGGGTTGGTCGCCGTCAGAGTGAAGCTGGCGACTCCGCCGGATGTCGGGGCGGTAATCTTCAGCGGCGCCCCGGGCAATCCCGAGACGCTTTTTGTCGCTGTCGCTGCGGTCAAGGCGGTGACGGGACATCCCGTTCCGAGGCCGAGCGTCATCACACTGGTGTCCGCGAGCTCGATTTGTGTGCCGTCGGGCGCGGGCTTTCCAAATTGCAGCGCGTGAACATCGAGTTTCGCGGTTTCTCCGCTGGGATTCTCCGAGGTGGTGGGAAGGCCGGGATTCATCCGAAATACGAACTGATTGGCGCGCACATACCAGCCATTGGGATCCTCCGCGAGCAGGACGGTTTTTGTCGGGGCGCCGTCGGCGGGTTTAATGCTGAGCAGGCCGAGCGGGGTTTGGCTGAGGTCGTCGCACGCCGACGAGTAGCTGACAAACCCCGCCTGCTTCGTCGTGAAGTCGGGATTGGCGTAGTCGATCTGAACCAACTGCGTGGCGTTGTCAGGGGTAATTTTTCCATTGGGGAAGGACACCAGCCATAAGTCGCCCAGCCCCGGTTGGGAGAATCCCTGCCCCGGCAGGTCGGTCGCGAGGGAGTTGCTGAGGCTGAGTGTCACGTCGAGGCCATTGTCAGACACATGGAACGGCGCGTATGACGCGGCCCTTACACCGGCCTGCGGGTTCATCATACGGGAGGGCACAAAAAAGTCCGGCGCGGCGGGCTCGCTGGCGCCGATGGAGCCCATAACGCTTCCCCAGGTGAATTCACTGGGCGTCGAGCCGGTGTATGGCTGCTGGGTCGTCGACATAATGGCGTCGACGTTCGCGTTGTACTCATCCTTCGTGAGTTGCTGCTTGAGCGCGTAAAGGGTGAAGGCTTGCGTCGGCAGATCGCCGCCGGGCTGGCCGCCTCCTTGTGAAAGCGTTTGCAGATAAGTCAGCTTGTCCAGAACGGCCTGCGGGACGCCCGCCTTGCTCATGGCGGCAATCGTTTTAGAGTTAAAGCTGTAGATCGGCGGATTGTTATTGTGGGCATTGACCGTGAAACCGACGGAGAACTCCGCGCCGGGAACCCCCGCCAACTGTTTCAGTAACTTGCTGCAGGAAAGGTCTCCCTGAGTCGTCGTGTTCTTCAGGGTCGACTGATAGAGCGCCGAGGCCGAAGCCGAGGATCGTGGCGCGCCGGCGCCGATGGATTGTCCCCACATGCTGCTGAACGCGGACGGCGTAAAATCGCCGCAAACGCCGAGCGTCGGACCGCCGATCTCCAGAGTCAGGCCCCAGATTTCAGAGACCGCCTGCTGTTGGACATCCAAATCGACCAGTGTGGCGGCGATGGGGAAATCCGCGCTCTTCACGGCGGAGACGGGTTGGCCGACGATGGGATCTTCCGTTGAGGTCGTGGCAAAAGAGGAGGGCGAATAGTCGACGCGAGTGACGACACAATCTTTGAAGGTCCACCCTCCGTCACCGAGCGGATTCCAGACCAGCGCGACGTTGCTCATGTCGCTGATGTCGGAGTAAACCGTCGGATTATAATTTTGCGAAATGTTGTTCAGGGTTGAGACGTTCGCCTGGAATTGCCCGGAGAAGGTGAGTCGCGGATAGGTCAGATAGCTCATGTGGTGCGGTGGATAGGCCGGCGCGGCCGCGGTCAGGATTGGTTGAGTTCGTTGATCCAGGAAACGATCTTGTCGCGGGCGGCGGCGCCGAGATCGCGGGTGACGGGCATGTGTTCGAGTTCGGTGAAGGGCTTCTCCAGCAGGAGCTTGATCATGTTGCGCAGATCGATCTGTTCCACCTTCGACTTGTCGGTGAGGAAGCTCATGATCTTGTACAGGCGCCCAAACTTGGCGAGGATCTCCGAGGCCGGCAGTTCGGCGGTTTCGTCGAAGACGAGCACGCTGACAATGTCGTTTGGATCCTGAATGAAGAAGGCGCTGATGGCGGGGTCCTTGAATCCGTAGTTCAGAAAATAAACCTGCCCGTCGACGAATTTGCGCGGATTGCCAGGCGGCGTGCAGGAAAGGTCGAAGGTGGCGACGCCGGCCTTCGTCACTGCGATGGCTTTGGAGGTCTGCCCATTCAATTGGAGGGCGTCCTGGGGGAGTGAAAGATTTTCAATGCCCCGGGTGCCGCCCGTGCCGAGCGTGCTTTCGGTGTAAAGATACGCCTGACATTCGCTCATCATGGTCATCGCGATCTGCGTTCCATCGGCGACGGGTTGGCCGTATTGCAGGACATGGACATCGACCGAGGCGGTCTCGCCGCGCGGAAAGTCTGGAGTCGTCTCCACGCCGGGATTCATGCGATAGACGAACTGATCCGAGCGCAGGTAGTAGCCGTCCTTGTTCTCCGCCAGCACGATGCTTTCGGCGGGCTTGGAACCGGATGGGAGCACGCTCAGGATGCCCAGCGGGAGGCCGCTGACGTCTTCATCCAATGTCGCGCTGAACAGGCCGGCCGTCTGGGTGAGGAAATCGGCGGAGTAGGGGATTTGAACCAGCTTGGTCGCCTTGTCCGGAAAGACTTCACCCGGAGGAAACTTGACCAGCCACAAGTCGCCGAGAACCTCGCTGTAGGGCGTGTTCCCGGGTAGGTCGGTGGGAAGCGAATTGCCCAGATTGACGATGATTGATTTGCCGCAGGCCGAAGTGACGAAGGGCGCGAAGTAGCAGGGATTCTTGGCTTGTTGCGAGATCCATGACGTCTGCGGGCACATCATCCGGTTGCGCACGAAGAAGTTCGGTTCGCCCTTCGTCGTGGGACCCGCAGCGCCGGTTGTGAGTCCGTAGAGAAAGGGCTCTGTGGTGCTGCCTGTGTAGGGCTTGGACTCCGTCGTCGCCATGATCGTGTCGATGTTGGCGTTGAATTCATCTTTCGTCAGATACTGTTGGAGCATGAACAGCACAAAGTCCTGGGCGGGGATGTCGCCGAGGTTGGAGCCGACATTCTGGATCAGCCGTTGGAGAGGTTGGATCTTGGTCAGCACGGAGTCCGGCACAGGCAGGGCCGCTTTTCTCATGGCTTCAAAGGTCGTGCCATTGAAGCTCCAGATGGGCGCGGAGTTGTTGTGGGTGTTGACGTTGAAATTGAGCGAGATCTCGGCGGTTGGATTGGCGGCGAAATGCTGGAGAAATTTGCTCGCGCCGGCGTCGCCAGTCAGCTTGGTGTTCTTGAGCGTTGATTGGTAGACGCCTGATCCGCTGGCGGATGAGTGGGGCGCCTTCTTGCCCTGCGCCTGCCCCCAGATCGAATAGAACGAAATGGCGGCGAATTTGCCGGTCAGGTTGGACGTGTCGGCGCCGATCTGCACCGTCATTGCCCAGATCTCCGAAACGTTTTGCTGCATGGGGTCCAGATCGACCAGACCGGCTTCGAGCGGGAAACTGGGGCTTTGAATCGACGCCACCTTCTGCCCTACGATCGGGTCTTCATCCGCGGAGGTCGCGGAGGTCCCATCGGCGTAGTCCACGCGGGTGACTTTGCAATCGACCAGGGCGAATCCGCCGTCACCCTTGGGATTCCAGTAGAGTTCAACGTCCTGGAGTTCGTTCGGCGTGGGGTAGACGAGAGGGTCGTAATTGTTGGGCGTGTTGTTGATTGTCGAGGGGCTGGCCTTGAAGCGGCCCGAGAAGTAAAGGCGGGGGTAGTCGAAATAGCTCATGATCTGGATGCGGCGCGGGGCCGTTCGTTGGTTTCTTCAATTTAAAATTTCTCGTCGGACCCGCGCGTTGCATCGTCGCAAAATAGCGTCGCGTGATTTCCGAACGGTGGTGTCTTGTCCTCAGTCCCTGATTCGCGAAAACGATTATGCGGCCTGCGTTTCCCGGTCAATAAAAAACGGGCGGGCGGTGACGTCGGGGGTGTGATATGAAAAGGCGCGACGCCGAAAAAGGGGAGCCAGAGGATAGTTGCGGCGAACCCACCCCGATCCGATCCTTAACTCCTCCGTCGTGAACGGCATCATGGACGCCCGTGAGGAAACGCTACTTTTTCTTCGCCGCGACGGGCTTGCCTTTGGATGCGGGCTTTTGAGTCTTGGCGCGCTTGAGGAGGGTGTTGCGCAGGCGCGCGATGATTTTCTTCCGTTCGTCGGGCAGCATGTAGAATTGGTAACCCAGATCGCGGAGTTTCATGCCCAGCCATTCGTCGAGGCCGCGCTGGGTGAGTTGGCGATTGATGAGAAAGGGGTCGCTGTCGAGCTGGTCGATCAGGGCGGGAATCGCCCAATCCTGGCGGGCGTGAATCAGCGCTTCGGCGGCGGTAAGTCGGGTGGCGTGATGCTTCCCGGTGAGCCAGCCCAGGCCGACGGGCTGATCGCGCTTGGGATAGTTCTCCGCGAGCTTCGCTTCGGTAACCGGACCGTCCAGGCCGTACCAGTCCTTCAAGGTCGTCAGGGTCCAGTCGATGTTTTTCTCAAGGTGGCAAAGATTGCAGGCGTTGGGGTGATTTGCTTCGAGATTGCCCGCGTGATTGGGGCTGAAAATGCGATGCGTGCGGACGGCGTCCTGCATGCCCTCCATGATCTTGGGCATGTGACAATTCATGCAGCGAGCGCCCGAGCTGCCCATGGGATGATGGGTGTGGGCGACGCGCGCGGGCGCGGGCTCAAATTGCTGGTGGCATTCCAGGCATTTTTCATCGTCCTGTTGCGGGGTCGCGGGCCACTTTTTGCCGATGCCCTGATGCGGCTCATGGCAGTGGACGCAGGTCAGTTGCCGCATGGATTTTGCCGCCGCCTGTTTCGGGTCGTAGCAGGCGCCGCGAACGGCGTCGGCGTATTCGGTGGAGTTGAAAGTATGATGGCCGGAGGCGTATTCCGTGCGCGAACCCGAGTGGCACTTGGCGCAGGTGAAATTCTTGTTCACGGCGGTTCGGCCGACGGCGTACTCGGCGTCTTCGTTCTTGATCAGCAAGTGCGGGCTGACGGGGAAGAAGCTGGGTAGCACATCGGATTTCTCCTTCGTGCTGCCGGCGACGTGCTCGGCGGAGCCGTAATGGCAGGCTTCGCAACTGATGCCGAGCGAAATGGAGCGCTCGCGGGTCGGATAATGTTCGGAAATCAGCTCCAAGGTATTGGCGATTTCCGTGCTGGGCAGGGATTTGAGATCGATGCTGGCGTTGATCAGCTTGGGATAGACTTCCTTGAGGTAGTCGGTGAAATAGAAATCGACTTCGCGCGGGGTGTATTCGGCGAGGCGGTCCATGCCGGGCGATTGGATCATCCAGTCGCCGGCGGGCATGGTGGTGTGACAGTTGCCGCAATCGATGTCGTACTCGGCGAAGTGGTGTTTGCCGTAGGGATCGAAGGCGTAATGATCGGCGTCTTCGGGGCGAAAGGTTCGCACGGCGGGAACCCATTCCTTCCCGTCCATCCAATAACCAAAGGGGAGCACATGTTCGGCTTCGCGTCGGGGGTTTTCATCGATGTCCGGTCCTTCGATCAGTTTGCCGGCGTAGTATTGAAAGAAGCGCGATCCGATGGTCCGCTCGATCTGGTAGACGCGCCGGACGCCTTCCTTCTCAGTGGCCATCCGGAAATTATCATTGTCGGTGTAGAAGGTTCCCTTGCCTCCCTTGAACTGAATGCTGGCGCTTCCTGAGAAATCGCCGAGCACGGTTTCAGGGCTGGCAATTTCGTTCATGCGGCGATGTGCATGGCCGCGCCAGTTGTCGTAGTTGCCGGGGTGGCATTCCTTGCAGGATTCCGGCCCGGCGTAGTCGGAGGGGCGAATGTTCGATTTGTCGCCGGTGTCGAGGCTGGCTTCCCGGAGCCAGTCGGGCACGCCGTCGAACCAGTACTCGGCCTTGATGTTCTCGTCCCAGATGTTGGTGATGTGGAGGGGGATCACGCTGCGGGGGGCGTTGGCGCTCTCGGAGTTGAGGCCGAGTCCGGGCAGCAGGCTTGTATCCGTCATGGAGTGCGGCTGGGCGGAGTCCGGGGACGGCGGCGCGAAGTCTTCTTCGAGAGGTTTTTCAGCGCCGGAGAAGATCCAATTGATGCCGAGCAGCAGGCAGGCGAAAGCCGCGACAATGGCGACGAGTTGAGCGCCGCTGGTTTGATTTGAGCCAGGGGGCTCTTCTTTGTCTGTTCGACGTTTCGTCATGCTGTATCGACGGCCTGTCCTGGTGTGTGAACGTAGGCGCGGGGCGCGCGCTTCGGATTCAGAGTCTTCCGCCCCGGAGGAGTGCGATCAAGTCGTCTTTTATGCGTAGGCGCGTTATCTCGGGCGCTCGGAAGTTGTTTGAGGCGTGAGCAAATAATGTTCACATCGCCGACATTCTTCGTTACTCGGGGCGCTTGAGCTGGAGCAATTTGGGTCTCAGGCGGGCGATCGTTTCCTTTCTCTCGGGCGGCGTCATGTAGAACTGGTAGCCCATGTCACGAAGTTCGACGCCGAGCCATTGGTCGAGTCCGCGTTGGGTCAGTTGCCGATTGACGAGAAAGGGGTCGGTGTCGAGTTGATCGATCAGCGCGGGAACGGCCCATGTCTGGCGCGAGTGAATCAGGGCTTCGGCGGCAGCGAGACGGGTGCCATGGTGTTTGCCGGTGAGCCAGCCGGCGCCGACGGGCTGGTCGCGTTTGGGGTAGTTTGCGGCGATGCCCGCCTCGGAGGCGTTGGCGTCGTAGTTGTACCATTCGCTCAGCTTCGCGACGGTCCAGTCGATGCTTTTCTCAAGGTGGCAAAGGTTGCAGGCGTTGGGGTGATTGGCCTCAATGTTGCCTGCGTGAGTGGGGCTGAAAATACGGTGAGTGCGGACGGCGTCCTGCATGCCTTCGTTGATCTTTGGCATGTGACAATTCATGCAGCGGGCTCCCGAGCTGCCCATGGGATGATGGGTGTGGGCGACTCGCGCCGCTTCGGGTTTGAAATCCTGGTGGCACTGCAGGCATTTGTCGTCGTCCATTTGCGGTGAGGGCGTCCATTTCTTGCCGATGCCCTTGTGCGGTTCGTGGCAGTGGACGCAGGTCAGTTGCCGCATGGAGCTCGCGGCTGCTTTTTTCGGGTCGTAGCAGGCGCCGCGAACGGCGTCGGCATATTCGGTGGAGTTGAAAGTGTGGTGGCCGGAGGCGTACTCAGTGCGTTCGCCGGTGTGGCATTTGGCGCAAGTAAAGTTTTTGTTCAGATCGGATTTGCCGATGGCATTCTCAGCGTCCTGAGCTTCCAGAAAAAGGTGCGGGCTGACCGGAAAGAAACGGGGCAGTTGTTCAGATTTTTCCTTTGTGCTGTTGGCGACATGGGCAGCGGACCCGTAGTGGCAGGCCTCGCAGCTGATGCCCAGCGTGACGGAGCGTTCCCGGGTCGGGTATTCGCCGGACAGAACTTCCAGCGCCTCGGCGATGTCGCTGTCCGGCCGATTCGTCAAGGTGGAAGAGTCGCCGACGATTCCGGGATAAACTTCGTCGAGATAGGCTGTGAAATGGAAATGCACACTGTGCGGCGTGTATTCGGCGAGCCGGCCCATGCCCGGCTGTTGAACCAGCCAGTCGCCGACGGGCATGGTCGTGTGGCAGTTGCCGCAATTGACGTCGTAGGGGGCAAAGCGGTGGGGGCCGTAAGGATCGAATGGAAAATGGTCGGCGTCTTCGGGACGGAATGTACGAACTGCGGGAACCCACTCTTTGCCGTCAATCCAGTAGCCAAAAGGCAGCACGTGCTCGATGTCGCGGAGGCGGGGTTCGCCATTGTCGGGCCCTTCAATCAGCTTGCCAGTGTAGTATTGAAAGAATCGTGAGCCGATCGTGCGCTGGACATCGTAGACGCGCCGGGAGCCTTCTTTTTCCGTCGCCATTCGGAATTTGCCGTTGTCGGTGTAGAATTCTCCGACCCCGCCTTTGAAGTTGATGCGGGCCGTTCCGGAAAAGTCGCCGAGCACGTTTTCGGGGATTGCCAGCTCGTTCATACGACGGTGGGCATGGCCGCGCCAGTTTTCGTAGTTGCCAGGGTGGCATTCCTTGCAGGACTCGGGGCCCGCGTAGTCGAGGGGGCGGATGTTGGAGAGGTTTCCGGTGTCCAGGCTGGATTCCTTGAGCCAGTCGGCCACGCCGTCGTACCAGTATTCGACTTCGATTTGTTCATCCCAGAAATTTGTGACATAGAGAGCAACGGCGCTGCGTGGGGCGCCTGGTTTCTCCGAGAGGATGCCGAGGCCGGGCCGTTTGGTGGCGGCCTTGTCCAGATCGCGAATCAGCGCCGCCTGCGCCGATGGGGAGGATGGGTCGCTATCCGTTTTTTCCGGCCGGGAATAGAACCAGTTGAGGCCCAGGAGGAGACAAACGAACGCGGAGAGGATCACGGCAAGTTGCGCGCCGTTGGCTTTGTTTGCCTCGCTGCGGGAGTCGGATTCTTGCGGGGGAGTCGTCATGGGTCCGTTTGGCGGATCAAGGCGGCGTATGCGGTTCTTGCGCCGTTTTTTCGGCTGGCGTGCGCGCGAGCAACTCGGGCCGCAGCTTGCCGATGGTCTCCTTTCGTTCCGGCGGCGTCATGTAGAATTGGTAGCCCATGTCGCGGAGCTTGACGCCGAGCCATTGGTCGAGCCCGCGCTGTGTCAATTGGCGATTGATGAGAAAGGGATCGGTGTCGAGCTGGTTGAGCAACTCGGGCACGGCCCAGCCTTGTCGGGCGTTGATCAGCGCCTGGGCGGCGGAGAGTCGGGTGGCGTGGTGCTTGCCGGTGAGCCAGCCGAGGCCGACGGCTCCATCACGCTGAGGATAATTCGCCGCGATCTTCGCCTCGGAGGCGGCGGCGTCGTAGCCGTACCATTCGGTCAACTTCGAAAGGGTCCAGTCGATATTCTTCTCCAGGTGGCAGAGATTGCAGGCATTGGGGTGGTTGGCCTCAATGTTGCCGGCGTGATTGGGGCTGAAGATCCGATGCGTGCGGGTGGCGTCCTGCAGGCCCTCGCTGATTTTTGGCATGTGACAATTCATGCAGCGGGCGCCGGAGCTTTCCATCGGATGATGCGTGTGCGCCATACGGGCCGGTTCGGGCTTCAAATCGTCGTGGCATTGCAGGCATTTATCGTCGTCCATTCGCGGGGTGGGAGTCCATTTTTTGCCGATGCTCTTGTGGGGGTCGTGGCAGTGGACGCAGGTTAATTGCCGCATGCCGCTGGCCTCGGCCTTGGCCGGGTCGTAGCAGCCGCCGCGGACGGCGTCGGCGTATTCGGTGGAGTTGAGCACGTGGTTGCCCGAGGCGTACTCAGTGCGCTCGCCAGAGTGGCATTTGGCGCAGGTGAAATTGCGGTTCAAGTCCGATTTCCCAATGGCGTTCCCGCCATTTTCGTCCTTCAGATAAAGATGCGGGCTGACGGGGAAGAAGCTTGGCAGTAGGTCGGAGGTTTCCTTCGTGCTTCTAGCGACGTGCTCCGCCGCGCCGTAATGGCAGGCCTCGCAACTGATGCCCAGCGTGACCGACAGGTCGCGGGTCGGGTAGTCGTCGGGCAGCGCGTCCAGAGCGGCGGGAGCGGCGTTGTCCGGCTGTTGTTTGAGCGCGGTTGCCGGCGGAATGATTCCGGGATAGGCATCGGCCAAATAGGCGGTGAAATGGAAGCTCACATTGCGCGGCGTGTATTCGGTGAGGAATTTTCGTCCAGAAGAGTGAATCATCCAGTCGCCGACAGGCATGGTGGTGTGGCAGTTGCCGCATTCACCGTCGTAGGCGGCGAACTGATGCTTCGCGTAAGGATCGAAGGGATAGTGATCGGCGTCTTCGATGCGGAAGGTCCGCACGGCGGGGACCCATTCTTTGGCGTCGAGCCAGTAGCCAAAGGGCAGCACGTGTTCGACTTCGCGACGAGGGCTTTCGTCGAGGTCGGGCCCTTCGACGAGTTTGCCGATGTAGTATTGAAAGAAGCGCGAACCGATGGTGCGCTCGATGTCGTAGACCCGCCGGAGGTCGCCCTTTTGGGTGGCCATGCGGAATTTGTCGCCCTCGGTGAAGAAGGTCCCGGCGCCGCCCTTGTATTCGATGCGGGCGTTTCCGGAGAAATCGCCGAGCACGTTTTCGGGAGTCGCGAGCGCGTTCATTTTTCGGTGCCCATGGTTGCGCCAGTCGTCGTAGTTGCCGGGATGGCATTCCTTGCAGGATTCAGGGCCGGCGTAGTCGGCGGGCCGAATATTCGAAAGATCGCCAGTGTCAGTCCTTCCTGCGCGGGCGGATTCGGGCACGCCGTCGAACCAGTAATCTACCGTCAGGTCCGCGCTCCAGAGATTCGTGACATCGAGCAAAGAGATGCTGCGCGGGGCGTCGTCGCCGCTTGCGCTGACTCGCACCCGTTGGCCTGTTTTCGGATTCATCAAGGCGCTCTGGCGGGCCGTTGATCCTGGCGGGGCGAACGTCGTGGGAGTGGGAGCCGAGGCAGCCGCGTTTTGCGTTTTCCGCTCCTGACCCTTTTTCCCAGAGCTGCTGAAGATCCAGTTGATGCCGAGGAGAACGCCCGCGAACACGGCGACAATCACCAGGAGCTGCTTGCCGCTGGTTGCGTTCGCCTTTGGGGGCGAGTCGGGTGTTTCTCGACGTTTTGACATTTAATTTGTTCGCAATCGGCGGCTTGGGCGCCGCGCGGATCAGGCTGTCAGTCTTTCGCGCCGCGAGCGGTCCGACAAGTCGTCTTTTATGCGTAGGCGGCGCGGGTTCAAGGTTTGGCCAAGGTCGCGCGCAAGGTCTCCAACTCAAGAGCCGGCGCGTTTGCCTGCGGAGTTGCGGCGAGTCGGTCGATCAGTTTTCGGGCGTGGGCCGTTCTGCCCTGGCCGTGCAGTTCCCGGGCGTACCCAATGAGGGCGCTGGTTGAGTTGGGATTCAGTCGCAGCGCCGAGGTGAACGATTCCCAGGCGCCATCCTCATTGGCGAACTCGTATCGCCGCATTCCCTGGCGAACGTAACCGGGCGCGTCACGGGGGACCGTTTCGAGGAGGAGACGTTGGCGATTGGCCCAGGCGTCCAGCCATTCGACGCGCCGGCCGCCATTCGTCAGGTAGTTTCCGGGCAGACTGTCGATGTGTTTGGCGTAGGCGGCGCGGCGTTCGGCCTGGGGCCAATCGGAGTGGATTGGCAGCAGCTTTTCCCGGCCGATGACGGGCGCGATTATTCCGGCCATGCGTTGATGCCCGCCAATGCCCGGATGAACGTGGTCCACATACCAATCAAATCCGGGAATGCCTCCGGGACTCAGTTTTTCAATTTCATTTCGATAGTCGACGATCGGAGTT
Source organism: Limisphaerales bacterium (assembly GCA_047618185.1). GTDB lineage: Bacteria > Verrucomicrobiota > Verrucomicrobiia > Limisphaerales > JAYPEY01 > JAYPEY01. The sequence goes on along the minus strand of JBLHKZ010000058.1, from coordinate 2,957 downwards.
CCGGTTTCCTTCGCGATTTGAAATTGAACTTCATTCAAACGATCGAACATGCGCAGCGGACAAATATCGGCGGCTTTGGAGCGGAGGTAGTAATCGCGGGCGGCATCGAAATCGCCGAGGCGATCGAACACCCGGGCCATGCGGTATTGGAGCAGGGCGTAGTCGGGATCGATCGATTCGGCTTCGCGATAGGCGTCGAGCGCGGCCTTGAGATCCGTGGCCTCGAGCGCGTCGGCCTGGTCAAAGGCGCGGCGCCACTGACGCTCCTCCTCGATCGTGAAAGGCTCCTTGTGCCCGGATTTTAATGGCGGGCAGTCGCGCAGGTTGGAGCCGAGGTTGACGAGGATAAGCGGGGTGGAGGCCGAATCGCAGACGAGCGCGATTTCGCGAACCATTCGGGCGAATTCGGCGATGACCCGGGCATGCCATTCCGGGTCGCGCTTGAAGGAGGCGTAGCCGGTGCGTTCGTCGAGGCGGGTGTGGACGTCCTCGACCTTCGCGGGAGCGCTGCGCGTCTCGGAGGCGGGAGCCAGGTCCGGGGCCTGATCCTTCCCCAGCCAGCTCCGAACCAGCGCGACGGTCCGGAGAGAAAGGATGCCTTGTCGGGCCAATTGCTCGGTCGTCGATTGCGATTTCAGCGAGTAGTAAGTGCGATCCTCCAGAAACTCATTGTGGCCGGTTGCGAGCACGATCAGGTCGGGCTGGTACTGGGCGACTTCGCGGGCGACGTGGAGCAATCGGTGACTGGCGTAGGAGATGCCGCCGCAATTGACGACTTTGACATCCTTGTCGGACTGCCGTTCGTTGAGCTCCAGTTCCAGCCATTTGGGAAAGGCGGTCGGTTCGTGAAAAGGCTGACCGTAGACGGTCGATCCTCCGAGGCAGAAGATTCGAAATTGATTGTCCGGTTTGACCGCCTGGAATTCCTGCGGGTTAAAATACTGTCCGCGGAATCGCGAAGTGCGGAAGACATCGCCTTGCTTTTCGAAAAGAGGATTTCGCGCGTTGAAGCCGGCGAAAGGGTCCTGGGATTCCTTGGATTCGCCGACGTCGAAGATTCGCAGGCCCACTTCGAGGAGGATGAAGGGGCTGAGGCCCAGCGCAATGAATAGAAGGCGAAATAGCGCCAGTCGTTTGGGCGACCGCTTACTCCGCGATGGAGATTCCTGCCCTGGCTCCGGGCTTTCTACATTTGAATTCGCCGCTTTCATGGATAGAGTTTCGCGCCGCCGAGACCCAGCCAATGCGAAAGGGCGGCGAGCGTATCATGAACCAGAAAGCCAGTCCACCGAGTCCGAGCGCTCCCCCGGTTTCCAAGGCGCGATGGCTATTCGCGGCGCTGGCCATCAGCCTGTGCGTGAACGCGTGGTTTGGCTGGAAAACAGTTGTCGGACCCAAGGAAACGCCGGCGGATCTGTATTGGATCGTTTGCCAGGCGGACGCTCCGAAGGCCGAGCGATTGCGCGCCTTTCTGGCGCTGACCGAATTGGGGCATACTCGCTGGCCTGGCGCGGAATTGAAGCAGCTCGACCTGCGCGGGTTGGATTTTTCGGGCAAGAATCTCGACGAGGCCGATCTGACGGGGAGCAATCTGGAGGGCGTGAATCTGACGGGCGCGAGCCTGAACGCCACAGATCTGCCGCTGGCCGACCTGACCGGGGCGGATCTCTCGGGCGGGAAGGGGCATGGCGTTCAACTGTTTCGGAGTGCGCTAGATGGGGCGAAATTGAGCCGCTCCGATTTTGCCGGCGCCCACATGCAGGAAGTGGGCGCCCGGAACGCAGATTTCAGTGAGGCAAACCTGGCCGACGCCGAACTGATCATGGCCCGGCTTTCGGGTTCGGATTTTTCCGGAGCCGACCTGACCGGCGCGGATCTGGAGGCGGCCGTGTTGAAATCGGCAAATCTGAATCAAACCCGGCTCAATGGCGCCAATTTGAAGGACGCTGATTTTACCGACAGCAACTGGTGGCGAGCTCGTGGTCTGACGAGTCAGCAGGTCGGCGCGCTTCAGAAATATTTCGCGCCTCGCCCGAATGCCGATGAGGCTTTGCGCCGTGACTACGCCGAGTGGCGGCGGGAAATCCAAAACTGAGGCGGGTGAACCGGGCCTGAAATCCGGGGGGAACCCTATGAACAGGGTGATTCAGCGCTCAAAATTATCGTCTAATTGCGTTTGACACGTGTGACGATTCGTCCAAGCTGCGGACTCGAACCACGAATCAACACAATATCAGCCATGAAAAAACTTATTCTTATTTTGTCCCTCGCGGGAATGACTTTATGTTTCACCGGATGCCAGAAATCCGAAGAGGCCACCCTCCCGGCCACGGATGCAACCGCCGCCGAGGAGATGAAAGCTGAAATGAAAGAAGAGGGCGGCGAAATGCAGGACGTCACCGCAGGCGAAAAATCCGACAAGTAAGCCGCCGTTTCTTCGAAACCATATTCTTTTCGCATACGCGAACGAGCCGGCGACGCGATCTTTCGCGTCGCCGGTTTTCTTTTGAAGCACGGACGTTTGAACGGCGGCCGGCGAAATCGGTCGATGTACGTTGAATGGGCTATTGTTCGCGGCTGGGGCGGCGCTTAGCGTTTTTACGGTTTACGTTACGTAGACTCATCTGTGGGCGACCGCAGCGTGGAATGGCAAACTTCAAATTCGATAAACGATTTCTGACGGCCTGCGCGATTTGTATCACGGCGATTGGAATTGCCGCCTACGTGACGAGGGATGCGTCCTCGTCGGCATCGAATTCTTCCGAGACTCCTCCTGCAGACGCCTCTGGCATCGCGGCGGCAGGCGTTTCACGGGCTCAGATTGCTGATTTGGTGAGTTCGGCCGAGCTCGATCCTGCAAAACAAAAACACATCTGGGACGCCGAGCACATCACATTTCTAATCGAAAACCACCTCTGCAAGCCTTTCATCGCGGAATTGAAGGAAAAGCAGTGGAA
>JBLHKZ010000057.1:0-24863 GCA_047618185.1 Limisphaerales bacterium | reverse complement strand
TGTCGATGGATTCGCCGTCAGCTACGAAATGAAGCGGCGCGTCCATGTGCGTTCCGGTGTGGGCGCCCATCGACAGGTGGGAGAGGTTGCAGACCGAGCCGTTGGCCATGTCCAGCTCGCGGGTGATTTTGACCTCGGGATCGCCGGGCCAATGAACCATGCCCGAGTAGACCGGCGCTGAGACATCGATCAAGGTTCGGCTCATGGATGGGGCGCGTTACCTTCGGAAATCGAGAAATGCTTTCAGCGCGTCGGGGTTCTGCTCGAAGAAGCGGGACAGGTCCTCGAGGCATTCGATGGTCGATGTGCTGAGATGGTGCTCCAGACCTTCGATGTCCTTGCCCTGGGTTTCCTTGTCGAGGCCGAAGAGCGAAAAGAAACGCGCGAGCGTCTCGTGTCGGCGATGAATCTTGAGAGCGATGGCCCGTCCCTCGTCGGTCAGCATCAGACCGCGGTATTTCTCGTAGTTCACGAAGCCCATCTCATCGAGCTTCTGGACCATGCTGGTGACCGAGGCTTGTTTCACGTTGAGGGAGGAGGCGATGTCGACCACGCGGGCATAGCCTTTGTCCTCGATTAATTCGTGAATGCGCTCGAGATAATCTTCGGCGCTCTGGCTCGGAATGGGCGGCATAAACGCGCGGACTCTTGAACGGAGGCGGCGAGAAAGCAAGCGATAGCTCAGGAATCGGGGACTGCGGCGCAAAACTGCTTGTCATTAATGCCGCAGGGCTCACGATTCCTGTTCTTTGAATGATGAGCATTCGGCAAATAGACAATTCACGTCGATCAATTCGTCCCGGCATCCTGTTCGCTTTGGGCCTGGCTGTAGGAATCTTCGCTGCCGGCGAGGGGCGTGCGGCGGACGCCAAGTCGTCCGAGATCAGTTTTCGCCGCGACATCGCGCCGATTCTTCAAAAGAAATGCGTCGTCTGCCACGGCCCGAAAAAGAGCAAAGGACGTTATCGGGCGGATTCCTTCGAGAAGCTGCTCCTGGCGGGTTCCAGCGGCGACGCCTCCATCGTTCCCGGAAAGCCCGAGGAGAGCCTCCTGTTTCAGTTGATTGTGACCGAGGACGCTGACGATCGCATGCCGCAGGACGACGATCCGCTGCCGGCGAAGCAGGTTGAGCTGATTCGTCGATGGATCGCTGCCGGCGCGAAATTTGATGGCGAAGACAAGTCCGCCAGTCTGGCCGGCATGATTCCGGGCGGAGCGCATCCCGAGGCGCCGGAGAGCTACAACTTCGCCGTCCCGATCACGGCCCTCGCGTTCAGTCCCTATGGAGGAGAGATCGCTGTTGGCGGCTACAATGAGGTGACGGTTTGGGATCCAGGGACAGGTCGACTGCTCCGACGGATCGGAAATGCGCCGAGGCGTATTCACGGTTTGTCCTACAGTCCAAAGGGTCGGTATCTCGCGGTCGCTGGCGGTTCTCCGGGCGAGTCGGGCGAAGTTGCGTTGATCGACCTGGAACGGGGCGACAAGGTCGCGTCGGCGCTGACGACATCGGATGTCGTGCTCGATGTGGCCTTTGATCGGACGGGCAAGTTGATGGCCGCCGGCGGCGCCGATCATTCGATCTCGATATTTTCGGTCCCGGATGGGAAACGCCTGCAGCACATCGAACAGCACGCGGATTGGGTCATGGACGTCGCGTTCAGCGACGACGGCAAGCGTCTGGCGTCGGCCAGTCGCGATCGATCGGCGCGCGTCTATGATGTGAGCGACGGCTCCCTGCTGGCGACCTACTACGGGCACAATACATCGGTTTACGCGGCGGGCTTCAAACCGGACGGAGGACTGATTCTGAGCGGCGGCTCCGACAAGTCGATTCACGTTTGGGATCCGAAAGACGGCAAGAAGAAGGACGCGATGTCGGGATTTGGAGACGAAATTTATGCGATTCACGCGACGGATGAATTTGTCTTCAGTTGTTCCGCTGACAAGGTCGTGCGGCAGCATGCGATCAAGGGGCACAAGTTGGTTCGGGAATTCAAGGGCCACCAGGATCAGGTCTATTGCCTCGCGTATCATGAGGAGACCGGCCGCCTGGCCTCGGGGAGTTACGATGGCGAAGTCCGGATCTGGAATGTGAAGGACGGCAAGCTGGTCGCGGCATTCTTCGCGGCTCCAGGGCTCGATAACGCGGGAAAGCCGTGAACTTAGCCGGGTTTGGCGGTATTGATCGATCAAGTCCACTTGTGGAGTAACCAACCGAAATTGATGGCGTCACCCTTTTTGTGGCAGAGGCGAAGAATCCGTAGCCATGGCAGAAAATACCTTGGATGTCGCCGCCTGCCTCGAGCGGGTCAGGGCGCGGGATGAAGACGCCGCGCGCGAACTGGTGGATCATTTGTATCCGCTGGTGATCAAGATTGTGCGTTCACATCTGCCGTGGCGGATGTCGGAAGAAGACCTGGCTCAGGACGTCTACATGAAAATGTTCGCCAACCTGCATCAGTATCGCGGTGAAATGCCGTTTGAGCATTGGGTCTCCCGGGTCGCCGTGACCACGTGCATCGACAAGCTGCGCTATCAGAAGCGGCGTCCGGAATTGCGTTGGGCGGATCTGGGCGAGAAAGAAGCCGAAGTGATGGAAGCCATCCTCACATCGAATGCCGAGCCGCAAATTTCGCCCGGCGAGCCGGCGAAGGAACTCCTGGACAAGCTGCTGGCGCGTCTGGGACCGGAAGATCGGCTGGTGATTAATTTGCTCGAGCTGGAACGGAAGTCGGTGGCGGAGATATCCGACATCACGGGCTGGAAGGCCTCGGCGGTCAAAGTGCGGGCCTTCCGCGCTCGCAAGAAATTGAAGAAGCATTTGGAAGATCTGGAGAAAGGCATTAGCCATGGATGAACTGGACAAGAAACTGAATCGGTTGGTAGGCGCGGCGCGCGGCTCTGAACGCGAGAAGTCGACGGGCGCGCCCTTTGGGTTCGCCACGCGCGTAGTCGCCCAGGCATTCGCCGAACCCGCGCAGACAATCCTGCGGGCCTGGGAATCTCTGTCGTGGCGTTTTTTCGGCGCCGCCTGCGCGGTGATGCTGGCAGCCGCATTGTTCAGTCCGACCGCGGTCGTCGACGCCTCCGCCGCCGGCAGTGAAACGGAGATCTTGCTGGAACTGGCGGACGACACCTTTGAAATGGCGCTGTTCCCATGAGCCTGTTCAATAGTTGGAAAATCATCCTCGCTCTGGCCGCCATTTTTGGCGCGGGCGCCTACACCGGGCACATCGTGACGAAGGGCGCAGTGAAGCCCGAAGTCGAAAAGCGCGCCGATCTCGATGACTACACCCATCGCACGATCGCGAAGCTGCAAAAAGAGCTCAAGTTGACAGCCGAGCAGGAGATGAGAATTGAGGAATCGGTGGAGAAGGCGGGGCGTCAACTCAAGCAGGAGTACGCCGACACGTTGACCCGGATTGTTGCGATTCTGGATGAAGCCAGTCAGGAGATTCGCCCCGAGTTGAACGAGGAGCAGGAGGTCAAGTACGACAAGATGCTGAACGAAGCGAAGGCTCAGATTCAGCTTCGGATCGAGTCGCAGTAAGTCCGCCCGTTTGATTCACACGTGATCTGACAGGCAGCTTTGAACGACAAGGCGCGGGATAATTTCGCGCGCCTCTGAATCCGGAGAATCGGGCGCACATCCCGACGAGGCAGCCAATTTGACTCAAGCAGTTCGAGGTTCATCCCTGGCGTGAAATAAAACCAGATCGCGGAACCAGATCGCGCATCCGAAACAAGTCAGCAGGAAGATGAGCGGCGCGATCACGTTGAGGAGCTGAAGAGTCATTGCGTGACACCAGTAGATTGTCGATGGCTCACCGCTCGGCAGCGGATTGTAGACGGAAGTCCGCGTGTACTCGATCACAAGGAAGCCGATGATTGCGAGCAACATGATTCTCGCGAGGGATTGAATGACGCCGCTGATATTTCGATTTGCCCGGACGGACTGAACGGTGAACGCGATTAGCATGAGCGAAAAGAATACGGCTGCTGATTGGGTGAAGACAGCGAGCGAAAGCGGAACACCGGCCTGAACGGATTGAAATCCTGACTCGAAAGCCAGCGCATGGAACTGCTGTAAAAGGAAAGGGGCGGCGCTGAGAGCCACAGCGCCGCAGATCGCCCATTTGAGCGTTTCGATCCACGGCGGCAACGGCGCAATGGACTCGGGAAGGGTTGTTGCTGCGTCTTCGTTTGGAGTAGCCGTTACGCCGAGGCGTTTCGTCGCCATCGCGAACGCCTCTTCGCTCCCGAGACCTTCCTCCATAAGATCATCGATCGCGTCGCGCAGGTGACTTTCGAACTCGTCGATGTTGTCGGCGCTAAGGCTCTTGTCGCATTTGAATGCGCGGCGCCAGTCTTGGATCGCTGTTTCGATTTCAAATTGGGATTTGGCGTTCATACTGAGACTGGTTGAGTTTCGAACTTACCCTGCCGCTAGGTCGGGTCGACGCGTTCGGCGATGGATCCAAAAGGCGAGGCCGGTCAGGGCGAGGCACTGTAGGAAGTCTCTTTGAATCGCGAAGTTGAGCGCGACGCTGAAATGCTCGGTGAAGTATTCTGGGATAGCCGCGATTGACGCATCGTGAGCGAATACGACGGTTCCGAAAATTAGGGGCAAACAGAACATTCCGAGAATGAACCACATTGCGATCTTTCCGGGCGAGTTCGCGAGTTGGCGGCTTATCCACTCTAGCCGATTTGTTGACTTTCTGGTGATCCATCTCGCTGCGAAGATGATCACCAGAATTGTGCCGAGAACCCGCACTAAACTATGTGCGAAGAGCATTAGCATTGGGTGATCGCCCAGGGTTGCATTCGGTATAAAGGTGAGGATCCCGATGCCTACCGAATAGTGGGCGATCATGTTCGCGAGTTGCAATCCAAGGACTCCCAGGCTCATCCATTTCAGGCGGCTAAGCCATTTGATCGACGGCCGTGCCCGGCTGAACTCCGACTCAATTTCGTCTTCGGAACCGAGACGTAGTCGAGCCAATTGAAACGACTCGCGGTCCGTCAGTCCTTTACTGGATAGATCTGTGACCGATTCTCGTAGATGGCCCTCGAGTTCTTCGATTTCTGAGGCGTTCAACGTCTCGCTCGCGCTGAGACTGTTGCGCCATTGGCGGATTGCGATTTCTAGATCGAATTTGGTTTCGTTTGGATTCCCCATAGTTTTCCTAGTGTGTTATGCACGGTGAGCCAGTTTTGTTTCTCCTGTTTCAACGCGCCGGTTCCCTGGCGACTGAGGCTGTAATACTTCCGCTTGCGGCCGGCCTCAGAAATTTTCCATTCGGCTTCGATCAGCCCTTCTCGTTCCAATCGATGAAGCACGGGATAGAGCATGCCCTCGGTCCATTCGATCTCCTCTTCCGAAAGGTCACGGACACGTTGGATGATCGCGTAGCCGTAGCTCTCGCCCTCGGAGAGGATCGAGAGAACCAGAGGCCGGGAGGAGGCAGCGACGAGGTCTTTTGCAATCATTGAGGAGATGAATACCTTGCGATGCTAGGTATGTCAACCAACAATGCCTAGAATATCTAGGTATGCCCGTTGGGGACCAAGAAATGAACATTTACAACAAAGGACAAACACCATTGCGCAAGAGCTGTCGCGTCGGTCAATCCGGGCCGCCGTGACGTTGGCGCGTATCACAGAATTGCTTGCGCATTGCGCGGACAACCCGTGGCAGCCGACGTAAGGAGGCTTATACTTTGTGTCGTCTTGAAATCAGCGCCTCCTGACGTCGCCTGCGACAGCGTTAAGAACGAGCATTTGAATTGAAGCGTAGGCTCATTGCCGTGATTGGAAGTGGGGACCGGTCGGCGGAAATTGTCCGGCGGTCTGTTCTGATTTTTTGAACCACGAATGGACACGAATTTACACGAATGAGAGAATAAGCCGGATGAGTTCCTGGCGACGGTCCGATCGGGAAAGCCGGCCAGTGAAATTGCCCGCGACTTGATTGAGCTGGTTCGCTTTCCGTGGGGCAAGTTGCCCGACGATGTGTCGGTTTGTTTTTGCAGATCAACCGCATAAGACTTGGAATGAACAAGAACACGCAAACGCATTTGATTCTGCCGGTGGGCACGCGGGTGGTGACTCGGATCGACGATCTTAATTCGGCGGGCAATGTCGCGCGCGCGGCGGGGGCGGTCGGTGAGATTGTGAAGGCTCCGGTTGACGCCGAGCATTCGTATCGGGTCGCGTTTGGTGACGGTGGTGAAGCGGCCTACAAGCGTGGGCAGCTCTCCATTCTGAAACAGTTTAAAGATGAGGCGATGGATGGCTCCGGTTCATCGGAGGAGATCGATTACACGCGGTTCATCATCTATCGCTGTGTCGTGGGATCCCGGGCCTTCGGCCTGGACAACGAGGAATCGGACACGGATCGAAGGGGGATTTTTCTCCCGCCCGCGGAGTTGCAATGGTCGCTTCGGGGAGTTCCAGAACAGCTGGAGAATGATGTGGAACAGGAGTGCTATTGGGAGCTGCAAAAGTTCATTGCCCTGGCGTTGAAGGCGAATCCCAACATTCTCGAATGTCTCTACTCGCCGATGGTCGAGACAGCGACGCCGCTGGCGGAGGAGTTGTTGGGGATGCGGGATATCTTTTTGTCGAAGATGGTCTATCAGACGTTCAACGGCTACGTGATGTCGCAGTTCAAGAAGCTGGAGCAGGATCTAAGGACGAAGGGCGCGATCAAGTGGAAGCACGCGATGCATTTGATTCGGTTGCAGTTGTCCGGCGAGCAGGCGCTGCGTGATGGATTTGTGCCGGTGGATGTGGGGCCGCATCGCGATCGGTTGCTGGCGATTCGCAAGGGAGAGGTGAGCTGGGAGGACGTGAACGCGTGGCGGCTGGAGCTGCATGGTCGAATGGACGCGGCGTTTGCGAGCACGAAGCTGCCGGATCGTCCGGATTATGAACGCGCGAATGCGTTTCTAGTGAAGGCGCGGCGCGCGATGGTTTGACGGGGGGCGGAGGGACGGCCTGTGTCTATGCGGGGGATTGGAACTCGATTTGGCAGCACGGAGCCCGAAAAGCGGCAGAGGACGGCCGCACTCCACGACGCTCTCGCGTTGCACTGTGTCCGTCCGGGATCTGGCTGGTTTTGGACTGCGGCTGTCCTCTGCCGCTTTCTCAGCGGAGATCGCGCATGGATGCGTAACTCGATTTCACAGTCATCATTATCTGGGGTTTGCCGCGTCGCAGTGGTAGCTCTTCGATAAGGAGTGTCCGCGTCGCGTGAAGCCGTTGCCGTCGCGGGTTTCGTTTCAGTCTTTTTTATCCAGCACGGTGACGCGGACTTCGGCGCCGTTGCAACGGATCTCCGGCACGTACATGGCGTGGCCGAGGACGGGCAGGGCGTGGAAGGCTCCCGGGACTTCGGCGCGGAAGGTGTAGCGAATCTCCCAGACTCCCTCGGGCAATTTGTCGATGAACAGGGCGACTTTGCGGTCGCGTAATTCCTGATGCACCCAGCGCGAAGTCCCAGTGTAGTTGGCGCTGCGCGCGGTTGAGAGCTGAGAATTGAGAGTTGAGGGTCCGTTGGCGGCGGCGACTTTTCTGATCTGGCCGGCGCCGGTGAACTTGCGTTTCACGGCGCCGGATTTGAGTTCGCGCATGTAGATGGACTCGCCGCTGCGGATCTGGACGGCTTCAAGGCCGGCGGGTTTGAGGTCCTCGAAGATCAGGTATTCGTAGTTGTTCTTGGCTTCGACTGTCAGGACGACTTCGATGCGCTCGCCGCTGACCACGGTGTCGCCGTCGTTGAGCGGCTGTTTCTCGTAGACAAGGCCCTTGAGCAGGGTGGGGCGTCCGACGAGTTTGTGGTAGTCGCGACGGACGAAGATCTCATTGCCCGCAGCGGGGATGGGTTCCTCGAGGCTGAAGTATTCCGCGGCGACCGCGAAGTAGAGCGGGCTGTCGCCATTCTTGCGTTTGATGCGAATCTTGTTCACGCCATCGCGAATGTGTTTTTGATCGATGACGAACTTGCTGGGTTCGTTGAAGACATCCGCGCCGGAGAGGGATTTTATGGCGATGCGTTGGCCGTTGACGGTGAGGGTGTATTCGACGTCGGCTTCGAGTTCGCCGCTGGCGCGGAGGTAATCGTTCATGGCGAGAACCGTGATCGAGGTGTCGCGTGTGTTGCTCCATTGCGCGCCTCGGCGATTCTTGATTAGCCAGTTGGTCACGGGCTCGACGAGGGCATTCTTGGGATCGATGGCCAGCAGCGCGCGCAGGGCGAAGGCGGTGGCTTCAACGCCGCCGTCGGACCAGCGATGGTAAATGCCATCTTCGCCCCAATGCGCCGTTCCCATGATCGCGGTCGGGTCCTTGACGCGCGAGGCGGGGTCGTCGGCAATCAGGACGGATTGATCGGGTCGGGCGTCTTTCTTGACGCCGTTTTCGAGATTCGCGATGAGGATCTTCGCTTTGACGGCATCCTCGTAATAATGCGCGCTGAGCGCGAGCAGGGAGCGAGAGTAGGCGTTGAGCCGGGTTCGGTTTTTCCAGAGATTTTCAAAGGCGGTATTCTGGGCGTTGGACCCGCCGCCTTTGGTCGCGGCCAGCGCGTGAAGCATCCAAGCCTGGTTGTCGAAGTTGAGCTCTTGCTCGACGAGTTCCTTGTCCAGCCAGGCGACGCCGCGGTTGAAAGCGCTGTCGCTGACTTCAATGCCGGCCTGTTTGGCCAAAGCAAATCCCCAGATGACGTAGGCGGTCATGAAGTGATCGCTCTCGCCCTGCTTCCACCAGCCCCAGCCGCCGTCGGCATGTTGGAAATCGTATAGGCGGTCGAGGCTTTGCTTCGTGATGGCGTCGAGCTTGGCGAGATCGCGTTTGCCTTTGGGCTGAGTCTTATCGACATGGGCTTGTTCGATGCCGCCAAAGGCGCGGCCCATGACGTCCTCGGGTTTGAGGCCGAGGTCGCGCAGGGTTTTGGCCGTGATCGCGGCGGGGAGGAAGCGGCTCAGGGTCTGCTCGGTGCAGCCGTAAGGGTAATCAATGAGGTAGGGCAGGGCGTCAAGCATGGTGACGGCCATGCTGGGCGCGATCTGAACGGTCAGGGTTGTGGAGTCTTTCTTGCGTTCTTTGGGGATGTTCAGATTAACGGTCACGTCTTTGCCGCGAACTTTACCCGCTTTGTTCACGAACTTCTCAATGCCGTGTTCGTGCGCGATGTATTTCTTCTCCATCGCGTCGGCGAGGGCGCCGTTGTTCTGTCGGACAATAGTCCGAATTTTTACCGCGCCGGCTTTTTCGACGGTCGCGAGCCAGTCGACGCGCTTCTCGCTGTTGGCCGGGATCTGGACGCCGCCGACGCCGACCTTGGGCAGGCTCATCGGATAGGGCGTGATCAGGAAACCGTTTCGTTTCACCGACTTGCCGTTAGGCGTTTCGGGAATGAAACCTTCGATCTTCAGGCCTTCGACTTCGAGGTTGGCTCCGACGGTGAGGTTGGAGGAAGTGTTGTTGTTGATGACGGCCGAGACGACGACGGTGTCGCCGACGACAAAGAACCGCGGCGCCTGCAGCCGAACGATGAGGGGGTTCTTGGTGCGGGTGGCGGTGTCGGCGACGCCGAATTGATTGCCCCTGGTGACGAAGCGGGCGGTGGCCTTCCAGCCGGTCAGTGAATCGGGATACGTGACCTTTACGCGGGCCTTGCCGTGCTTGTCGGTGACGACATCGGGGCGCCAGAGAATCGTCGAGCGGAAGTCGCTGCGCACGACAACGGCGGATTCGGCTCCGCCACCCCCGCCGCCGGGAGCCGCCCTTTTTGCTTTCATTGCTGGCGCCGGCATCGCGTCGCCGCTCCGGGACATTGAGCTGCCTTCGATGGCGCTGGCCATTGCGGAGGCCGGAGCCATCGCTGACATGGCCGTGGACTTGTCCATGGAGCGGCCATCGGAAACACGGCCGTTGAACCTGGAAACTCGAGGGGTGTTCAGAACGTCGACCCCGTTTACCATCCTCAATTCCTTTTGTTCTTCCAAATCGTTCGATCGCAAGAAGGCCACCTCTCGCTCGTCGACGTAGCCGTGATCTTTGACGAACACCCATTTGATGTAGTTCTTGTCGTTGAACGATCCGCGGGTGCCGATGCGGTGCGAGCGTTTCGTTCCGTAGTAGAACTGGCGAGGATCACCCGCGTAGTCGGATTGGATGTAGAAGACGGATTCATCGACGAGGCGGAGGCTGATTTCGGCGGCCACGGGTTTGCCGTTGTGGTCGCGGGCGGTGAGATTGAGGAAGCCCTCTTGACGCGGTTGGTATTCCTCGCGGTCTGGCGAGACGTCGACGGTAAGAAAGTTTTTTGTGGGAGGAACCACGATCTGCTCCTGATCGGAGGATAGGCGGTTATCGCTGACCATTGCGGCGTGAAGAAAAATATTGGGAACGTGCTCCTCGGTGATGTCCAGCTGGACGAGCTTGGCCGTCCCCTTGATGTGAACGAGTTGGTAGCTGTGCAGCTTTTCGCCTTCGACGCAGAAAAGCACATAGCGTCCGCTCTTTGGGGAATGCAGCATGACGGGCGCCTTCTGCCCGACGGTGAAGGTGTCCTTGTCGACGATGATGTCGATTTCCTCGTTGTGAAAGCCGATCGCCGTCGAGTTGTTGTCGCTGACCCAGACCGCGGTTTGGGCAGTGATGGGAAAGGGCGGCCGTTTGGGCGGCCCTTCACCAAGGTGGCTGCTGCTGGTCCAGGTGATGGCGTAGTAGCCGGCGCGTTCGGGCGTGAAGGTGAGGTTCGTTTTTCCGTCGTCGCCGGTCTTGAGGTTTTGCTCCGAGACGAGCTCGTCTTCGTAGCCTTGAGTTTTCAGGCGCCAAGGATTTTGGTCGGGATCGGCTGCGGGCGGCGGGAATACGGCGCGCGCTGCCTTGAGCTGGCTGAGCGCGCCATCGGTCACCTCTCGGCCATTGGGCGCGAGCCAGACTTCTTTCCAGACGCGGCGAACGACCTTCACTTTGCCTTCGACGGCGAGGGGTTGATCGTTGGCGTCCTGAGTGACGAACTCGACTTTGACCTCCTGCTTCGGGCGGTAGAGATTGTGGTCCGCACGGGCGTGAACGTAGTAGGGCTGTCGGGTGACGCGCACGGAGCCGGAGCCGACGATCTCCCGACGGGAGGAATCGGTTACGCGCGCTTCGACGGTGTATTCGAAATCCTGCCCGGTGTTGCCGGGCGTCTCGAAGGTGATGGTCGCCTTGCCGGTCGCGTCGGTTTTGACGATTTCGTGATGAACGCTTTGCCCCTTGCCGCCGGAGCGATTGCGATACCCGGGCGTCATGTTCTCGTAGAACCAGGGGAAATCGCGCGGGCGAGTGTGGGTGTGATGAAACGGCTTCTGGTAGACGTGGATTTCAACCTTGGCTTCGGCGACCGGACCGCCGAAGTAGTAATCCGACTGGATGTCGACCTCCACCTTTTCGCCGAGGCGGAAGATCTTCGGACGGCCGTCTTCTTTTGGCGTTTCGACGGCGACCTTGAATTCGGGCAGCTTGTATTCCTCCAGCCGGAACAGCGTGGCGCCGCCGATGGAGCGTTCTTTTTGATCTGCGTCTTTGTGGAAAAACCGCACGCGATACTCGCCGAGGGGCATTTTCTCGGTGAGTTCAAGTTTCCCCCAGGCTGAGCCGAAGTCATTCAATGAAACTGTTTTGTCCTCGATCTTCGTGCGGCGCGGATCGGTTATTTCGTAACGGATTTTGGCGTTGGCGGGCGTCGTGTAGGCGCCGCCGAAATGTTCGCGGGCGATGAACTTCCATTGGACCGTTTCCTTCGGCCGATAGGCCGGTCGGTCGGTGTGGGCGTAGATTCGCCATTGCCCGTCGCGAGTGGTCGAGCGGGAGTATTGGTTGCCCGTGCTGAAGGCCTGGCGATTATCCGAGTTCGCCCCGACGAAGAGCTGGACGGAGTTTGCCAGAGCGGCCAGGTCGAAAATGGCCACGCCGTCTTTGTTGGTCGTTTTGGTCTCGTTCTTTGTGCGCCCTTGGCGGTTCACTCGCCAACGTTGGGAGAGTTGGATGTTGGCTCCCTCGAGCGGCGAGCCATCCACGGAGTCGCAAAGATAGGCGAGGACCTGCGTTCCCGCGGTTTTCAAGACGATTGATGCGTCGCTGACCAGGACGATATCCCGTGCCTCGAGTTTTTCAGAGGTGGCGCGCAGAACATAGGCGCCGGGGGGAAGGTCCTCCTTCAGCCAGGGAGCGTCGCTGCCCGGCTTGTGCTTGCCGGCGTCTTCTGTGTCATGGGTCCATGATTTGACGCTTTTGGCTTTGGCGAGGTCGATGCCGTCGATCCACGAAGGCCGGCTATTGCCGGCAACCTTCAATTGGACATCGCGGCTCAGGTCGACTGCGAGGAGGTCGAACTTGATCGCTTTCAGGTTTCGCCAGCCGGCGTGGTATTGGATCTTGGAGCCGGGCAGGAAGACATTGGAAACGCGCACATTAAGCGTCGGATCGGTGATTCTTTTTATTTGGCGTTGTGCCTGGTCGAAATGCCGCGATTCGCCCTTCTTGAAGGATCGAACCAGGCTGCGATACAGCGACAACGCTTTGACGTAGTCGGGCTCGTTTTTCCAATGGCCGTTCTTGTCGATCGCGACCGCCCCGGTCTGCTCCATCCACTGGGCGTAGCTGAAAAGGGCGTCGTCGAGCCAGCCGGTCCCGCGTCCGCCGCCGATGGCCAGTTCGAATTCGGTGGCAACGCGCGAGCGCAGAGTCCAGTCGCCCGTCTGGCGCAGCGTCATGGCCATCAGGAAATGGGCGTGGGCGCGATCGGCGGGGGTGCGAACGATCTTGAGATAGTTTTCAATGATGTTGAGCGGAAGCTGATTTCCGTAATAGCCGTAGTAGTAGTGGCGGTTCTGGTTTTTCGGCTCGGCGATTCTTTGGATGATCGAAATATAGCGGACGCGGGCGACCTCGAGGTCAGGCGAGCCGGCCCACCAATTGAGGGCGCGGAAGTAGTGATCCTTGGCGGCTCCCCAGTTGGCTCCGCGCGGCGTGGTCCAGTGGTAGTCGCCGAGCGACTCATGCACTTCGGCCCAGACAAGGTCCTGATCTTCCTCCCGCGTGATGTCGCGCTCGAGGACGGCCAGTCCCTTGTGCGCCTCCTGGTAGGGGGTGTCGTCGCGCGTTTTGCTCGCGGACCGGGCGCGCCACTGTGTGTCGGCGATTCGGAAAAGAGTCCAGCGATGATCTTCGATGGAGAGCCCGTTGGTGTTGACCGTCAGGTAGGCTTCGCGCGCCTTGGAGAAGGAGCCTTCGGCATAGAGCTTCTCTGCGGCGGGTTTGACCTCGGTGAAATCGGCGGCGAAAGCTGACGCGGAGAGCGTGAGCAACAGCGCGCAGGCGGCGGCGAATTTGGAAAATGTTTTTTTCATCCTTGGGTGTCTGTTGATTGTGACGCGGCTGTGCGTCAGTTCTTAGACGGAAATGACGAATATTGGCCGGCGGGCATAGTCGGCTGGTTTGTCCCGTGCGTCAATTCAGGCGCGAGGCGCGGGCGGCTTTGACCGTGATGGGCGGTTCTGGGGCTGAAAGCCCGCAATGTTATAGCCCGGGCTGTCACATGACAGGTCTTCGGCCCTGAATCTGGCGACGTCTTGCTGCTGCCCCATATTTTGCAACTGCACCCGCGAGGTTCCATCAAGAGGCTGCAGACGTTCTTCTGGCATTTGGCGCAGGCGCGGGACCGTTCGTCGCCGGTCATGTCGTCCATGAATGAGGCCGTTGCGTCGTTCGTAGGGGTTTTAGCCGATGGGCGCGCGGAAAGGGTCATTGGACGTTGAGATATCTTCGGGCAACAGTGCGTTCGCCCAAGTCTGAGCGGCGCCGCTAAAGCAGCGCGTCCCTATTCCTCGAATAACCCAATGACAGCTTCTACGCCCACCACTTCCGCGCACCCGGAGCTTGCGTCGCGCGACGATCAGATTTCGGTTTGAAGCGATCAGCGGGTGTTGGCGCGTGTCGTTCCGGACTTTTCGTTCTGGCTGCTTACGATGGATCAACCAAGCGCCCGGCGATCCAATTAGTAGGAGCCCTTGAGCGCGATTTGAAAGTAACCGGCGCCGTCCCCGTTGAACTGGAGGTTGCGGTCTCTGAACTTGAAGCGGCGGTCGATCACCCAGCCTCCCTCGACGACGGCGCTGAGTTTGTTCGTGAATTTCCAATTGATCCCCGCTCCCGCGCGGATTTCACGATAACTGAGGTCCTGGTCGTTCAGGTCGGGGCGCCCGACAAGGGTCCCGAAATTCTCCGCGACACGATAGCCGCCGCCCTTGAGTTCTGCCCCCGCGAAAAGGCGAGCCTTGTCGGAGAGTTGGTAGGAAATTTGCGGGCGCGGCAGAAGGATGTCGACCGTTACCTTGTCCGTCGGCAGCCAGCGGGCGCCGATGCCTCCAATGACGGGAAACTCGTTCTTCATGTTGGCGATCACCGCAAAGGTCCAGATCAGGTTGGGCCGATGAAAATAAAGGGCACGAAAGGAAAGCGGCGCGTTGAAGTCTTCGATGCCGATGTCCTCCAAATCGCTGTAAATGCCCGGGTCAGCCTCGAGCTGCAGGGTCCATTTGTCGTTGATCCTCCAAGTGTCGCCGAGATTCAGAGCGATGGAGTTCAGCGTGTTGGGGAGCATGGATCCGGCGGGAAGCCCGAAGGCGTGGCGCTCCCATTCCGCTCCAATGCGCCAGGAGTAACTGTCGCTTGTCTGAAAGGACGCGCCGTAGCGGAGGCGGCTGTGGGTGGTGTCGATCGCGCCGAGGTTGACCGCGCCCAGCTTGATATTGCTATTAGCAACGTAGGAAAACTCGCTGGTGGACTTGTGGGTGAAGCCGATGCCGGCGGGCGTCGGAGCCGTTTGGCCACATGCGTTGAAGGGAGCGCTGACGGCGGCTGCGGATAGGCAGGCGATCACGGTGATGGTTTTGAAAGAAGGCATCAGATCTTAAGCTAGACTCGAATGCGAAGTTAGCAAGGGGGCGGCTCCTTGAATTGGGGTTCTTGCCTGGGGTGTTGAGCGATCAGCGGTTTCTGTTGCTCGTTGTTCTCGATTTTCCGGTTTGGCTGCTCGCGATGGACGAGGGGAAGGAAAACTAGCGTTTTGTTTGGCTATTGAACGAGGGCAGCGCAGCTCCGGAAGCGGCGCCCCGGTAGCGGCGGCAGGATGATCTCGCTGTTTCGTAGGCGTCAATTGGGCGCCGAATGAAGGCGTCTTTCGCCCTTCCTCTATCCGTTGAGCCACTTGTCGCGATGTTTCGCGACGAAAGCGTCGTCGTTCAACTGGGGATAGGCGCGGTAGACGCGGTCGATTTCTTTTTTCTGGCCCGGGCTGAGCGTCTCCTTCGGATCGAGACACCAGAGCCCCTCCAACAGGCCCTGCCGGCGGAGGACTTCGTGCAGGCCGGGGATGCAGCCCTTGAAATTGTTTGCGGCGTCGAAGAAGACGGCGTTGCAATCGGTGACCGCGATCGCCTGCGGCAGGATGTCGTCGGTGGCAAAGCCGATGCATTTGGACGCAAATTCGAATTCCTCCGGATCGGTGCCGGGTGGAAATCCGAGTTGTTCGGCGGTGGGTCCGGGCGCCCGCAAGGCGGTGTGGGCGGCGCTCAGCCAGTCGGCCGCCTTTTTCGTCCAGACCGCCCAATGGCCGAGCAGGCCGCCGGCGAATCGACGGGTGACCTTGCGGCCGTTGACCTTGAATTTGTGGGGCGTGATCAGATCCACGATGATGTTGTCGTCGTTGCCGGTGTAGAGCGCGATATCCTTGCGGCCGGATTCGGCGACGGCGCGAATGACGTCGATGGTCTGGTAGCGATTGAAGGCGGCGATCTTGATGGCAACGACATTCTCAATCTCGGCGAAGCGGCGCCAGAAGGAGAAGGGCAGCTCCAGTCCGCCGACGGCCGGGTGCAGGAAAAAGCCAAAGAGGGGGATCGTCTTCGCGACGGCTTTGCAGTGCGCGAGGATCTCCTTGTCGGTCTTGCCTCGCATGGCCCCGAGATTGAGCAGGCCGGTGTGGTAGCCCAGTTCGTTGAGCAGTTCGGCCTCGGCGACGGCCTGCTTTGTCTGGCCGCAAATGCCGCCAACGCGAATCAGCTTGTCCTCGCGTTTTTCATCGGCGTGATCCATCTCCTCGGCGGCGATTTGAAGCACGGGTTTGAAGAGACCGTGTTTGGGTTCGCGGATGGCGAATTGGGTGGTGTGCACGCCCACCGCGAGACCGCCGGCGCCGGCGGCGTTGTAGTAGCGAAAGATCGCGCGCTGCCGGCGCTCGTCGAGTTTACGGCGGCGGTTTAGCGCGAGCGGGCAGGCGGGGATGGCCACGCCTGCGTCGAGGGTGCGTTTGATTTTACGATTCATTGTTGTTAACCGCGGATTACGCGGATGGCACGGATAAGAAAAAGTTGAAAAGAAATGCTATTGGTGTGGTTCAGAGCAATGAGCGCAAAATTGTCTACGGCTGGCGAGTCGGCGGCCTTGTAGATTCCATCTGTGACATCCGCGTAATCCGCGGTGAAAAAATGAGTGTCCACGGTTCAGTATTTCCCGTCGCGCGCCTCGAAGTGCGTGGGTTTTCCGAGGTTGACGCCGCCACGCATGGTCCAGTCGGCGATCCAACTCATAAATTGTTCCACGGTAACACGTTGTGGATTGAAAAGTTTCCGTGCCTGGGCGCTGTTGCTGAGCAGGGCGGTGTCGACCTCGGCTCCGGTGAGTTGCGGTTTCTTGTCCATCAATTCGCCAAACTTCATCGCGGTGTCGCGAATGCTGAGGCGCTGCTCGCCAGTGACGTTGACGTGCCACGCGGGCGAGGCGGCGTGATCGAAGCTTTGAATCGTCTGCGCATTGGCGTCGCCTTGCCAGATGATGTTGAACCAGCCCATCGAAACGTCGACAGGTTCGCCGCTCCAGACCTTTTGGGCGATGTCGACGAGCACGCCGTAGCGGGGCTCGCAGGCGTAGTTGAGGCGGATGATCGAGACGGGAATGTTCAATGTCTTGCTGAAATGTTCGAACATGCGCTCGCGGCCAAGGCAGCTCATGGCGTATTCGCCGACGGGGTTGGGCGTGTCGGTTTCGACCGAGCCGCCGCCGGCGATGGAGGTCATCCCGTAAACATTGCCAGTGGAGAAGGCGACGATGCGGCTGTCGCGATATTTCCGGCAGGCGATCGAAGGCAGGTAGGCGTTCATGGCCCAGGTGAGGGGCTCGTTGCCAGTGGCGCCGAATTTCATCGCCGGCATGTAGATGACGTTGGGCGCGTCAGGCAGCCTGGCGACTTCGTCTTCGTTGAGCAAATTGCAGCGGATGGTTTCGATGCCGTGGGATTGCAATTGCGCCTCGATGTCGCCGGAGGAAAAGCGCGACACTCCGATGACGCGGCGATCGACGCCGGCGGCTTCGGACGCGCGCTTGATCATGCGCGCGAGGGTGGGGCCCATTTTGCCGGCGACGCCTAGGAGGATGACGTCGCCTTCGAGGCGGCCGGCGGTTTCGATAGCGCCTGGCGTGGGGGCGCTGAGCAAGTCTTCGAGCTGCTCGACGGAGGAGATGGTTTCATCGCTCATGGGGTGGATTCAGTTTCAGCGTTGAGGGAAATGGCAGGTCGTGCGATCTCGACGCCGGCATTGTTCGCAAAGGTAAATTCCTCGACCGGCTTCCCGCCGATCAGGTGCTCTTGGATAATGCGCTCCAACACGTCCGGCGTGCAGGAGCGGTACCAGACACCATCCGGATAGACGAGGGCGATGGGGCCGTTGACGCAGACCTGCAGGCAGTTGGCCTTGGTCCGGAAAGCGAGGGCGTCGGGGCCGACGAGTTTCAGTTCGGCCAATCGCCTTTTGAGAAAATTCCAGGACTCAAGGCCGGCGTCTTTGGGTGAGCACTTGGGTTTGGTTTGGTCGGCGCAAAGGAAGATGTGGCGTTGAAAGGTCTCGACGCCGAAGGCTCGCACTGCGTTTTTGAGTTCGTCCGACATGGGTTCTAAACAGGTCGGGCGAGCGTAAGTTGTTTGCAGCGAGGGGCAAGGCTGGAGCTTGGGGAGATCTCACTTCACCTCCCTTAACTCCTCCTTCGTCGGCGGGCTGAAATATCCCCTCCCCAAAGCCGTGCATTACCGACAAATCCTCGTTCTTTAAAAAGCCGTGGATTGCATTGGAAATGCAAGTATCGGCGCAGCGATATCCTGCCCGCTCTGTTGTGCCCTCCGGCGCCGCAGCCTGTGCCTGTGCTGGTAGCGATCCACCCTTGGCCCTCCTCGGAGCTGTGCATTACCCATAAGTTTTCGAATCGGTCGCCTTCGAATCCCAACGGGATTCCGCCCCAAAGCCCAGGGTTGGGAGGCACGACCTACCCTGGGAACAACGTTCAAGAAGCATTTTCAACGCCGAAGGTGTTGCGCCAATCATTGGCGATTTGGGCGCAACCCCGTTGGGGTTGTTTCGAAGCGGGGCCTAGAACCCAAGGTAGGCCAGCCGCTGTCGCGGAAGGCCAACCTTGGGCTGGAGGGCGTAATCCCGTTGGGATAAAGGGAAACGAGGCAGCGCCGCAAATCGCAAATTTGTGGGTAATGCACAGCTCCCCGGAGGGGAACGAGAAAATTCCGCGTTTCTATCCGCAAGGACTCCTGGGAGGGGCCAGGGGTGGGTTTCCCGTTTCGGGCTCAGTCAGATCCGAAAAGGAGGGAAGTCTCTGGGACCTGTTGACTCAACTAAAAAGGACACCGTAGCGGCAGATCAGGTCCTGGCCCGTTGACTCATAATTGGGGACACCGTAGCTGATTTCTTTTTCGTTCGTGGTTTGGGTCGTTTGGTCTGTGCGAGGTCCGGGGTCGTCGGAGCGCAGCGGAGACGGACCCGGACCTTCTCCTTCTGGGTGCGCAGCTTCTGGGTTTTCGAAGCGATGCTCTTCAATCTTTTCTCAATGTCCTCCTTCATCTGGATCGGATCGTGGCGCTCCAACAATGCCTCCAACTCACCGACCTGGAACTCCTGGCCTTGCGCTCGCCTGTAGCCGATCAATCGCTGGCAAGGCGTCATTGGCAACTTCTCGTGTCGCCGGATCAGCCAGTCCCTTCTCGCGGTGGCTGGAGATCTGTTTCATCGTCGCGCAATACAGGTTGCGCCACAGCGACCACACCTTGAGAAGCTCATTCACCGGCTCGATCAACTCTTCGTGCTCCATACGTTCATAACCCAGGAACTGGCGTACGTGCGTGTAGTTTTTTTGCTCCACGCAGGCCTGGTCGTTCTTGCAAAAACGGCGACGGTCGGGTGTTCCGCGGCTGATGCAACCACCGGGAACAAGAGGGATTGGGATTAGCCATTGCTCGGGCTACCGCGGAGTTGGGTGGCGGGGAATTACAACTCATGGACGGTCCGTCAGGCCGGGGGTTACTGGTCCGGTTGGAAATGCCTTTGGCGAAAACCTGACGCGGATTGGTTTGGCGATTGAGCAGATCGGAACACGCGATGGGTTGTCACCCGACTTTTTTAAGCCGGATGATGAATGCGGTGCCATGGTCCTCGGGATGGTTTTCAGCCTCGCGCGTTTCGACGTCAACAGTGCCGCCGAACATAGTGACAAATTTGCGCATGAGAGGCATCCCAAATCCGGTGCCCTTTTCGCCCGCGGTGCCTGGGCGGCTGTGACTTTTGGTGACATCGAACAGGTGCGTCAGAGTTTTATCAGGCATACCGATACCGTGATCCTGGATGGTGATGCAGACCATATCGTCCTCCTCAAGAGCATTGATTTCGATGAGGCCTCCTTGGTGGGAAAATTTGATCGCGTTGGAAAGGATGTTGCCGATCACCGAGTTGGTGAGCGCACAGATGTCCGCTTCAACATTGACCTCGGGCACATTGGATAAAACTTGAAGTTCCTTGTCTTGGATACGGCCCTCCATAATCAAGATAGACTCTGCTACGGTGGAACCCAGAGCAACGGGCTGCAACGGCAGACCTTTTTCTTCGGTTTCCTGCATGACCTGCACCAAAGTTGTCAGGGCGATGCCGTTCCGGGTGGCCGCAGCCATTCTGGGGAGACAGCTTTGCAGTTCCATTTCAGATCCGCTCGCGATCACGTACAAGGCCGCGTTGAGTACCGTAAAATGATTGGCGACGTCGTGACAAACGATGTGGAGCATTTCCTTTAGCTCGGTGCTCTGCTTCTCAATTTCGAGTTGTTGGGCCCGAACCATCAGGTGGGTTCGCACCCTGGCCATTACTTCCGCGGGGTGGAATGGCTTGGACACATAGTCGTTGGCGCCAACTTCGAACGCTCGCACAATGTTTTCCACCTCAGTTTTGGCGGTCAGGAAGATCACCGGAATATTCTGAGTGCCGGGGTTGGAACGTAAGGTTTGGCAGACTTCGTAGCCGTCCATTTCCGGCATCATCACATCAAGCAGGATGAGGTCGATGCGCTCGGCCTGGGCGCAGATTTGCAGCGCCTGCGCGCCGCGCGTGGCGATCTTGAGATCATAGTGGGGGTTGAGCAAGTCCACGAGAATGGCAATATTCGCCGGGGTATCATCAACGAGCAAAAGACAGGGACGGTCAGGAGTGGGTTTCATTATGGGGAGGAGAGGAGATGAGGTCAGGCCGCGATTTTCAGCGCGGGTTCGCTGCTGATCGCCACCTGTGGCAGGCAGTTGGCCGGCCGCACACCTTTTGGCAGATCGATGTTTGCAGCTTCGTCATCGACTGCCAGCACGGTGGTTTTCTGGATATTCATGAATCTAGCAGACCGAAGTCGTCGAGCGCAGAAAGGGCGGCCTCAAAATCATATTCCTCGATGGCCTGGGCCACCGGTTTGAGCGGTTTCTCCTGCGTTGTGCCCTTGGTCAACCGACTGACCTCGTCCATGAGCTCTCCGGCCCTAGCATCACTGTTTTCGAGCAGCGGCCTCAGTTTGGCCAGCAACGCTTTCACTTGGTTCGGATCAGCTTGAGGAGGAGCTCCCGCGGGCGCCTCCGGGGTGGGGGCCATCTCGTGTAAGGCCCGGATCACCGGCTCCAGTTCAGTCAATGTCTTGACCAGATGTTCCTGAATAACTTCCGCTGAGCGCTGTTCCTGGCAAGCGAGTTCCAAATCGGCCGCGACGGCCTGCACGCCCTTGGCTCCAATATTCCCGGCGGTGCCTCTGAGCGTATGGGCGGCCCGAGCTGCGGCGGTGGTATCTTCATCTTCCAAAGCGGCGGCAAACTGTTTGTCAAAATCACCCGCGCTGACTCTGAATTTCGCCAACAGCTTCAGATAGAGTTTGGCATTGCCCATGGTTATGGCCATGCCGGCGCCGGTATCAATGCCCGGCAACCCGGGCACCGTTTCGGTTGCGGAGTTTTCCAAGGACGGGTCTTCGGTGATATGGGCCACAGCTCCATCCTTGGGGGTGATCCATCGGGCCATAGTGTTGAACATATGAGTGATGTTCAGTGGCTTCGTGATGTGGTCCGACATTCCTGCCTTCATGACTTTCTCCCGGTCGTCCACCATGGCATTGGCGGTCATGGCGATGATGGGTATCTTCGCCAAGAGGGGGTTCTTCAGGATCTCCCGGGTGGCGGTATAACCATCCATCACCGGCATTTGGCAGTCCATCAGGATCCCGTCGAAGTCCTTGGTATCTTGAAGGATATCCAGAGCGATCTGGCCGTCGTCTGCCACCGTTACATGCATGCCGGCCTGGCTGAACAGCTCGACGGCCAGTTCCTGATTCATGTCATCATCTTCGACCAGCAGCACTTTGGCCCCGGCCAACTTCTTCATCATCAGGTCTTGGGTCTCGTCGAGCGGTTCAGCACTGGATGATTCAACCAACACCTCTTTGTTAACCACTTCGCCAATGGCCTCGAGTAGGGCTCTGTGGGTGACCGGTTTGGTGAGGAAAGCCTTGAGGGTGACTCCTTGTCGCCCAGCCGCGCTGACGGCTTGCTCTCGCCCGTAAGCGGTGATCATGATGAGCGCAGGGGGCGCGGAGACATACTTTGCCTGGACTATCTGAATACAGTCCACGCCGGTCATCACCGGCATTTGCCAATCCATGAAGATTATGTCGTAGGGCACGGTCCTTTTGTCGGCATCCCCAATGAGTTTGAGCGCTTGTTGGCCGTCGGAGGCAACATCGACTTCGAGACCTAAGCCCGTGGCCATGGCGGCGAGGATTTCTCGCGCACTGTCGTTGTCATCGACCACCAAGACGCGCAGTCCCTTGATCTCATCAGCATTGAAGACGCGGCGAGCAGTCGGATTTTTCGGCAATCCAAACTTCGCGTGGAAGTGGAAGCTAGAGCCTTGACCAGGTGCACTTTCGACCCAGATCTTGCCGCCCATCATTTCCACCAACTGCTTGGAGATGACCAGTCCCAGCCCGGTGCCGCCATATTTGCGCGTGGTGGAGTTGTCGGCCTGGCTGAAACTCTCGAAGAGTTTAAGCTGACTTTCGGGCGTCATTCCGATGCCGGAGTCCTTGACCCAGAAGTGCAGTGTGACCTCATCTTCGGTCCGGGTGACTTCCTTGAGCCCAATAATGACTTCGCCGGTGTCGGTGAATTTGACGGCGTTGTTGCCGAGATTGATGAGAATTTGCCCGAGTCGCAAGGGGTCGCCCAGCAGCTGGGCGGCCCAGCAACAACTGCTGTCGAACATCAGTTCGAGGCTTTTCTCACTGGCTTTCACGCCGACGATAATGGCCAGATGATCAAAGATGTCCCCCAGCCGGAAGGCGGTGTTCTCAAGCTCCATCTTACCGGCCTCGATCTTGGAGAAATCCAGGATGGCGTTGATGACGCCCAGCAGGTTTTCGCCGGCGCGATGGACTTTCTCGATATAGTTCTGCTGCCGCGGATCCAGCTCGGTCTGCAAGGCCAGATGGCTCATGCCAATAATGGCATTCATCGGCGTGCGGATCTCGTGGCTCATATTTGCCAGAAAATCTGATTTTGCCTGGGTGGCCATTTCGACATCGCGCTTCTGCTCGCCCACTTCCTCGTTGGTCTGCCGCAGCTCCTCGGTGAGCGCCTGCGCCTGTTTGAGCAACTCCTTGGTGCGGGTGTTGACCTGGCTCCCATTGATGAAGATCGCGAGGCTCTCCATGAGCTGGTCGAGGAACCGGAGGTGGATGTTGCTGAAACGCCCGTAGCTCGCCAGCTCGATGACGGCCTTGACCGAGCCTTCGAAAAGCACGGGCAAAACGACGATGGTGGCCGGGGTGGCCTCGCCAAGACCGGAGCCGATTTTGACGTAGTTGGCCGGGACGTTGGTGATGAGGATGCGCTCCTTCTCCAAAATGCACTGACCGATGAGGCCCTCGCCGGCTTTGAAGGGACCGGGGAGATTCTTGTGCTCGCGAAACGCGTAGCTCGCGCTGAGCTTGAGGGAAGCCTCGCCGTCCTGCGACTCGTTGAGGAAGAACGCACCGTACTGCGCGCCGACGAGCCTGCAGAGTTCGGAGAGCGTCAGCTTGCAGACAGCCTGAAGATCGTCCAGGTCCTGGCCCTGCCTTTGGAGCCTGAGCGTGAAGTCGGTGAGGTTGGTATTGAGCCAGTCCTGCTCGGTGGTCTTTACGGTCGTGTCCCTGAGGTTCAGGATCATTTCGTTGACGTTGTCTTTGAGCAACGCGAGTTCGCCCGCGGTCTCAACGGTGATGCTACGGCTGAGGTCGCCCTTGGTCACCGCCGTGGAAATCTCGGACATGGCCCGGACCTGATTGGTGAGGTTGGTCGCCATGCCATTCACGTTGTCGGTGAGATCCTTCCAGGTGCCGCTGACACCCTTCACGTCGGCCTGGCCGCCGAGCTTGCCCTCGGTGCCGACCTCACGCGCCACCCGCGTGACCTCGGAGGAGAACGCGCCGAGCTGGTCGACCATGGTGTTGATGGTCTGCTTCAATTCCTGAACCTCGCCCTTGGCTTCGACCGTGATCTTTTTCCCGAGGTCGCCCTGGGCGACGGCGGTGGTGACGGTGGCGATGGCCCGGACCTGAGTGGTCAGGTTGGTCGCCATGCCATTCACGTTGTCGGTGAGATCCTTCCAGGTGCCGCTGACGCCCTTCACCCGGGCCTGGCCGCCGAGCTTGCCCTCGGTGCCGACCTCGCCCGCCACCCGCGTGACCTCGGAGGAGAACGCGCCGAGCTGGTCGACCATGGTGTTGATGGTCTGCTTCAATTCCTGAACCTCGCCCTTGGCTTTGACCGTGATCTTTTTCCCGAGGTCGCCCTGGGCGACGGCGGTGGTGACGGTGGCGATGGCGCGGACCTGGTTGGTGAGGTTGGTCGCCATGCCATTCACGTTGTCGGTGAGCTCCTTCCAGGTGCCGGACACGCCCTTCACCCGCGCCTGGCCGCCGAGCTTGCCCTCGGTGCCGACCTCACGCGCAACCCGCGTGACCTCGGATGAGAACGCGCCAAGCTGTTCGACCATGGTGTTGATGGTCTGCTTCAACTCCTGAACCTCGCCCTTGGCTTCGACCGTGATCTTCTTCCCGAGGTCGCCCTGGGCGACGGCGGTGGTGACGGTGGCGATGGCGCGGACCTGATTGGTGAGGTTGGTCGCCATACCATTCACGTTGTCGGTGAGATCCTTCCAGGTGCCGCTGACACCCTTCACGTCGGCCTGGCCGCCGAGCTTGCCCTCGGTGCCGACCTCACGCGCAACCCGCGTGACCTCGGAGGAGAACGCGCCGAGCTGCTCGACCATGGTGTTGATGGTCTGCTTCAACTCCTGAACCTCGCCCTTGGCTTCGACCGTAATCTTTTTCCCGAGGTCGCCCTGGGCGACGGCGGTGGTGACGGTGGCGATGGCGCGGACCTGATTGGTGAGGTTGGTCGCCAT
>JBLHKZ010000056.1:0-24961 GCA_047618185.1 Limisphaerales bacterium | reverse complement strand
AAGGCAGTTCAACCACGGATTACGCGGATTCCACGGATGGTAAGACCGAATCAGCAAGCCCGACTCTCTGGCTCCAATGCAACTCCGCCTTCCCTGCCTTTAACTATCCGCGCCATCCGCGTAATCTGCGGTCAAAGAGTTCCGCGGTCCTTGAACAAAGCCGGCTTGCCTTCGTCAAAGTCGCATGTATCGTAGCCGCATGTTGATGCGAAGGACGGTCATTCTCCTCACGTTTTGGTTATTCTGCGGCGGCGCGGCTTCGGCGGCGCACGATCAGATTCATTTGAAGGAAAAGGGCGCCATTAACGGCAAGATCCTCGCGGAGAAGAAAGACCAGATCGTTATCGATGTCGGCTACACCGTGCTGGTCGTGCCCCGGGACCAGATTTCCAAGATTCTCCGCGCGACCGACGTCATGGCCAAGAGCAAGGGCGCCGAGAAGTCGGAAACCGACAAACCGCTGGAGACTCACCTGGAATTCTATCGCAAGGGCGAATCGGTCGCGCCGCGGAGCACGGTCAAGGAATTGGTCAATCAGCTGGGCGAGGCCGTCGCTCAGGTGCGCACACCCGGCGGACTGGGATCGGGTTTCATCATCAATGAAGAGGGCTATCTGATCACCAACTTTCACGTCATCGAGGGCGAGACGCAAATTTCCATTGAGGTTTATCAGGAGCAAAAGGGCCAGCTTGAGCGCAAGAGCTACAAGGACGTGCGCATCATCGCCATCGACCGATTCGCCGATCTCGCGCTGTTGAAGATCGACGACGAGGACGCGCCCCGCTTCAAGTACGTTCCGGTCGGATCGACCGACCCGCTCGGGGTGGGCGAGGAAGTGTTCGCCATCGGCAGCCCGCTCGGGCTGGAACGCACGGTCACGGAGGGCATCGTCAGCACCAAGACGCGCCAGATGCAGGGCCGGCTCTATCTTCAGACCAGCACGCAGATCAACCCCGGCAACAGCGGGGGCCCGCTGTTCAACCTGAGCGGCGAGGTCGTCGGCGTGACCAACATGAAGATGACCTTCAGCGAAGGCCTGGCCTTCGCCATTCCCTCCGAGCAGGTGAAATACTTTCTCGATCACCGCGACGCCTACGCCTACGACAACGACAACCCCAGCAACGCCTATCGCTACCTGCCGCCGCCCAGTCGTCGGTCTACAAACACCAAAGCGAAGGACTGACCATCACTCACCGCGTCGTTCATTCTCCTTTGTTTCGCCACCGGCGATGTAACCGTCCGACGTCGCCCGCGTCACTAATCACTGCGCATTGGATCCCTATTTCCGCCAATTGAAGAACCACACGATCGATTTTATGAAATTGAAACTCAGCCTTAGTCTGACCGCCGCGCTGGCGGTCGCCGCCTTCACCGGTCAAGCCGCCACTCCGCCGGCGCAGGATCTCCTCCCCTCCGACACCCTGGTCATGGCGACACTGCCCGATTGGGACGCCTTCCAGGAAAAGAACGGCAAGTCCGCCGCCAGCGGTTTGATCGGCGATCCCGCGATGCGGCCCTTTATCGAGAAATTCAGCTCGGCGTGGCAGAAGAACGTTGTCGCGCCGATCGAGCGTGAACTGGGCGTGAACCTCGACGATTACGCCGAACTCATTCACGGGCAGATCACCTTCGCCGTGGTTCAGAACGGCTGGGACGGCGGCGAAGACCGTGAACCTGCCGCGCTGTTCATTCTCGACAGCAAGAACAGCTCGAAGCAACTCGCCAAGGCGCTCGGTGAATTGAAGACCAAGTGGACCGACAGCGGTAAAAAACTCAAGACCCAGGACGTCCGAGGTGTGGAGTTCGTCGAATACGAATTCAAGGGCGCCGAGCTGGAGAAAGCCTTCAAGCGCATGTTTCCGATGTTGGCCGGCGGGGATCCCGATGGCGGCGAGGCCCCAACCTTCACGATTAATGTCGCCCAATCCGGCTCCCTGCTGCTGATTGGCAACGAGCCCCAGGCCTTTGAAAAACTCCTTGTGCGCCAGTCTGGCGGCTCGGTGCCGTCATTGGGCCGACTGCCCGCTTTTGAGCGCGACCACAACGCCCTGTTTCGCAGCTCCGATGCCTACGGCTGGCTTCACGCCAAGAAGTTCATGGACATCCTGATCGATGAGTTGAAGAGCAATGCCGCCGACACTTCGGCCAATCCGCTGTTGCCGATTCCGCCGCCGGACAAGATTATGGAAGCCTTGGGCCTGACGGGTATCCGCACCATGGCGATTCACCTGGAGCAGCAATCCGAAGGCGAGTACGGCGGCTTCTTCCTCGGTATTCCCGAGCAGGATCGCCGGGGACTTTTCGAGATCATGCTGGCCGACGCCAAGGACTCCGGCCCGTTGCCGTTCATTCCCGCCGACGCCGCAAACTTCAGCCGCTGGCGCCTCGACGGCAAGAAGGCCTGGGCCGAATTCGAATCGCTGCTGACCGGGCTTTCGCCGCAGATTGGCATGTCGCTGAACTTCATTCTCGGCAGCGTCGGCAAGGACAAGGATCCCAACTTCGACATCAAGCAGGCTTTATTCGCCAACCTGGGCGACGACATGATCCAATGGGGCAAACCGCCTCGCAGCGCAGATCCGTCCGACATCGCGCAGCCGCCGTCCGTCGCTCT
The DNA here is from genome assembly GCA_047618185.1 of Limisphaerales bacterium. Lineage (GTDB taxonomy): Bacteria > Verrucomicrobiota > Verrucomicrobiia > Limisphaerales > JAYPEY01 > JAYPEY01. The sequence goes on along the minus strand of JBLHKZ010000056.1, from coordinate 22,347 downwards.
CATCAGCTCGCCGAATCCCGCCGAGATGGCCAACGCGCTCAAGATGCTCGCGGCGATTTCACCCCTGGGCGGCGGCGCCATGAAAGAGCGGGAATTCCTCGGACGCACGATCTACTCCCTCGGACTGCCCTCAGCGCCGGCGGCCGATGGCTCCTTCCAGGAAATCGCGCTCCAGTTTGCCGCGACCGGCAACTACGTCGCCATTTCGATGGACTCGGCCATGCTGGAGGAATACCTGCGAGGCGCATCGGTCAGCAGCCCGTTACGGTCCAAGCCCGGCCTCGCCGCCGCCGCCGAACACGTGGGCGGCATGAGCACGGGAATGTTCTACTACGACAACTCCACCGAATCCATGAAGCTCATCTTCGACATGCTCCGCAACAATCCCGAGATGTTTGAGGAAATCATCTCCAGCAGTTTCGCCGGCATGCCGGGCATCGAATTTTGGGACGTTGAGAGACGCAAGGAATGGGTCGACTTCTCCCTCCTGCCGACCTTCGAGCAGGTGAATAAATACTTCGGCTACTCGGTCATGTCGGTCGGTGGATCCGCCAGCGGCATTGAGATCAAGGCCTTCACGCCTACGCCTCCGGGATTGCGGTAGGAAGCGGAGGGAGGGAGAGGGAACGCCCAACTCCAACCGTTTCCCGAAGGGCCGTTCTGCCAGTTTCCGGGCTGACAGCCCGGGGTGAACCCCGGGAAAAGGGTGTGAAATAATATCCAGCCCTTGGCGCCACAAGACTCCCCTCTAGAACTTCACGGTCATCTGAGCGGAGACTTGTTGCTCGCCCTGCTGGAAGGGGCCTTTTTGATGGCTGTAGCCGTACTGCAACTTCGTCTGAAGGTGGCGCGTCCAGCGATATCCGACCGCGCCCTCAATCCGCCACGCGTCCTGATCCCAGGCCGTGAAGCCGCCCGCGCCATTGGGGACGTCATCGAAGAACTGCTGATTCCAACGCGCGGCCCCATAGAGCTTCGGCGTGAGCTTGTATTTCGCCTCTACAAAATAACTCAGCGTGTCCGCGTCGCCGACGTTCGGGACTTCGAATCGCGCGGCGATGGCCTCGGCCCAGACCTGCCAATGATGCCAGGCAAAAGTCACATCCGTCCCGATCGTCAGCTGCTTGAAATCGCCGGGATCCGTTCCGGCGGGAAGGAACCCCTGCGCGTTAGGCAACAGGTAGGTTCCGTAGCTGAACGACGAGCCGACGTTCCACATCGCGCTGGGCCGATAGCCAATGCGCCCGCTGATCGTCGGATGTTCCCAATTGATCTGGGTCGGCTCCCAGGCGTAGGGCCGCGAGGAGATCGACGCGTTCTTAAATTCAAATGCGTAATCAAATCGCTCGATGGCGCCAAACACCGATGCGCCCGAGGTGTAGGACGGCCCCCAGATCATCGGCAGCCATTTCGGTTTGTTGTCGCGCACACCCTGTCTGCCCAGAAATGCCCCCGGTCCGCCGGGCACGCCATGATCGGTGATAATCGTCACGTTCTCGTAGGCCAGCGGCGCGTTGATAAACGGGTTGTCCCACGAAAGGTGCCGGGGAACCCAGCCGCCAAACACTGTCGCCATCTTGCCCACCTGGAGATTCAACTGGCCCTTGTTCAACGGTGAGTAACGCAGGAAATACTCATCAAGACGAACGTCGCCGTCCCTGACTGAGCCCGGATCAAATCCCCGGTCGAAGCGGCTTTGCACGAGCGCGTAAAGACGATCGCCGATTTGCGCATCGAGAAAGAGCGACATTCGCGGATTAAAGAAATGTTCGTCGTCCGCGAAGATCAGGCCGGGCGGGTTCTGGTCGACGTAGCGCCACTCGGCGTCGATGGTCCCGCTGAGATCCGCGCGGACCAGGCCGTTGGGCGACTCGTAGGACAAGGCCTCGTCGATCTGATCGAGAATTTCCTGGGCAAACGACGCTGTCGTCAGGCTGAGCGCCAACGTCGCGCCAACAACGAGCCGCCGGAGCGGCGGTCGATGATCGTCAAATGCCGAAGGCGTTCTTGAATTGGTTTTCATGATGGGGATGACTGGGGCGCGACTTCCTGTGTTTCTTGCTCCGGAGCTGACTCCGGCAGTGAACGAACGCCAAGGAGCCGATACGCCTGAACCGGGTCGTTAAATCCTTTCACCTGTAATTCGGGCAACGCCTCAACTTCGACATAATCCTTCAGCAGCTCGTAGGTGCCCTGATCGATCACCGTCTCGTCCCGCCCGGCGACGCTGCAGAGTCGCGACGAGAGATTCACGCGCGCGCCCATAACGGTGTAGTTCAGCCGATCCTCCGATCCCATGCAGCCAGCCACCGCCTCACCGCTCGCCAGCCCGATTCCGACGTGGATCGACTGCTCGGCGGTCTCATTCATCTTCTCCCGCTCCTGGATCATGCGCACACAGCAGCGCGCCGCGTTGTGGGCGTCGTTGCCGTAGCTCTTGGGCGCGCCGAAGACGCCCATGATCAGATCGCCGACAAACTTGTCGACCACGCCGTCATGCTCGTAAACGACATTGGTCATCGCCGTGAAATGATCGTTCATTAGATCGATGACCTCCTTGGGCGGCATATCCTGAGTCATCGCCGTGAAGCCGCGGATATCGCAGAAGAGCACGCTGATATCGCGCAACTCGCCGCCTAACGACGAGGAGCCCTGCATCATCTGCTCGGCCACGTCCTTGTCGGCGACCATGTCCAGCACGGCCCGGTATTTCTCCTTCTGCTTCAGACCCTCGGTCATCTCGTTGAACGAGGCCGTCAATTGGCCGATCTCGTCGCGATTGCGCACCGGCAGACGCACATCAAAATCCCCCTTTTGAACCGCCCGGGTCGCTCCGACCAGCGCGCGAATCGGAGTTGAGAAACTATGCGAGACCAACAAACTCAACCCAAGCGCGCCTATCAACAGAATCCCGGCGAAGGCAAGCACTCGGGCGCGCAAGGCTCCCTGGTCGGCCGCCGCTTCGGCCAGGGAATAGATCGCGACTCGGTAAGCCGGCAGAAATTCCGAATCGCTCATTTGCTGAAAGAACACTTTGTGCGGCGCCGCTCCAACATCCATGGTCAAGACGCCCGAACCCGTTCCCCGGCGACGAATCGCCGCCGTCACCGCTTCCGTAATGCCGGGCAACTCGCCTTCATCGAGCGTTTTTGAAAAGATCTCTCCATTGACCCAGATGCCGCTGCGAATATCGGTGTAGCGATTCATCACCTCTTCCATGCCGTCGGCCGCCGGGAAGCCGACCACCAGAGCTCCCATGTACTCATCGTCGGCGCGTAAAATGACCTTGGTGACAATGACCTCCATGATCATCGAGCGGGCGCCGATCACCCGCTCGACATAACCGATTTTTTGCGCCTCGCCTTCTCCCTCCATCGCCTTCGCGACCTGGGCAAAGGCGGCCTTCAACTCCTCGGTGGCGAACATGGATTCCACGCCGATGCCATTGCCTCGCTTTCGGCTGGTCGACTGGCCTTTGGGCGGAGGCAACTCCTTTCCCTCCGTGTCGATGAAGCGGACCAGCCGCGCGGGCCGCCCCATCGAGCGGGTACCCGTGCGTTGACGCAAGACTTCCGCCAGTTCATCGAAAGCGACGAGGTAAAGTGTCTCGAGTTCCTCCTCCTCCAACGCGGCCGCGACGCGAACGGAACGCACGAGCTCGCTGCATTTCTCCCGGATGCGAACCAATCGCGCATCGCGCATGGCGGTAAACAACTTCGCCTGGTTCTTGAATTGCTCGTTGGACAGCCGTTCGTGCGAGGCTCTCATTCGATCCTGCGCCACATACAGCGTCGCCCCAGTCACGCCCACGACAATGAGCATCATCGCGGCGACCAGCTTGATCCTGAAACTGAAGGACGGCCCGCGCATGCCCGTTTATTTGCCGAAGAGATCGACCGACAGTGTCTCGCCGTCTTTCAGGTCGACCACTTTCTCCACGATGGTCTTTTTTCCCAGCCAGGCCTTCAGCGTGTGCTTGCCGGCCGGCACGCCGCTCAGGGAAAACTTCCCTTCGGTGTCGGTGGTCGTGAAATAGGGCGAGTCGACCACCACAATGGTCGCGCTCATGTGCTCGTGAATCTCGCAATACAGCCGCACGATGCCCGGCTTGTCGAAGATCACCGCGGGCGTCGTCTCATCCTTCAGGTAGCGGCCGAGGTCGAAACGCTTGGTCTTCGAATAGGAGAATACATTGTGATACGCGTCGTCGCGGTTGGGGAAGGTCACCTTCGTGCCAACCTGAATCGGCAACGCCGAAACTTCGAATTGAAATCCCTGCTGCCCGATCACGATTTCCGCGCGGGCCTTGTTGGTGACGCCGGAGAAATCCCCTTCGACCCAAACCACGCCCACGCGGCCCTTGGGCGTCGCCACCTTGCCAGCGATGTTGGAATAGCGTTGACTGCTGACGGAGAATTTCTTCGCCGCGGGCAGCGTCGCCTTGCCTTTGACCGCAGCCTGCCCCAAGACGGAGCCGACGCTTCCCCAGCAAAGACAAGCAGCCAGCATCAGATTCCGGATTCGATTCGTAAAAACGCTTGTCGATAACATCGCTTCAAGTCCTTCGGGAATGATTTTTTGACGAACGTTGAGAACTTATCCGAGGAATCAATTCAAGGCAATTGACTAGGCGGCGATTTAGCCGGCTCGCCTGACGGACCTTTCGACGGCGGCGGCGGCTCCACGTCGACGCTGGAACTGGCTGCAGGCGTCTCTGAATTCACGGGAATCTTAGGAAGCTCGGACTCCTCCGGAGCCTTCGGCGGCAACGGCGGCAACGGTGGCGGTCGCTCGGTCGTCACCCAACCCTTCATGCGATACACCAACCAGCCGACCTTTTCATGAACGTAGCGACTCGCGTAGTCGAACCCGCGCTCCTTGGGGAAGGGATTCCAGCCGGAAGGATCGTCGCCGCGTGTCTGAAAATCACAAGGCGCCGGAATGATCGGCACGCCCACCTTGTTGAAGCACCCCTCGGTGCGTTTCATGTGATAGGCCGAGGTCACGACGATGATGTCGCGCCAGCCGCGCTCTTTGGCCATGTCGCGCACCTCAATGGCCTCCTCATAGGTGTTGGCCGTGATGCCCATGACCAGGATCTCCGTGTCGGGCAGTTGCTCCTGCGCCCAGTCCACCAGCAGATCGGCCATGTTCTTTTTCTCGCCGCCATTCCGGTAGGGCGCCCCGCCCAACACCAGAACGGGAACCTTGGTCTTCTTCGCCAGCAGGATCGCGGTGGTGATGCGATCGCCGGCGTCGTTCAGATTGAAGCCCGAATAGTCGTAGCGCGAAGGCACGTGTCCGCCGCCCAGGAGAATCATCGCGTCGCCGCGAGGCAGTTGATTCAGATCCAACCCAATGTAGGGTTTCTCCAATCCGTTGAAAAACTTTTTGGGAACATTGGTGCCGAGAACCCAAAGAGTCAGCGTAATGACACCCAGGATAACCGAACCCAATTTCTGCTTTTTCCAGATCAGGATGCCGAGGCCGACCACGCAAAGCAGCCAGACAAAGGCCACCGGACGCAACAGGGGCTCAAAGAAATGCAGAATCTTGTAGAACATGCGACCGCGACGCTAACCGCTCGCCTTCAAAAATCGATGGGAAAATGAAAGTGTCCCAGCCCGCCGAAGCATCAAACCTCCAGCAACATCCGCGCGGGCGATTCGATCAATTCCTTCACGTGCTTCAGGAAAGTCACCGCGCCCTTGCCATCGACAACCCGGTGATCGTAGCTCAACGCCAGGTACATCATCGGGCGAATCACCACCTCGCCATCGATCGCCACCGGACGTTGCTGGATGGTGTGCATGCCGAGCACGCCGCACTGAGGCGGATTCACGATCGGCGTCGAAAGCAACGAGCCGTAGACGCCGCCATTGCTGATCGTAAAAGTCCCGCCCGTCAGCTCGTCGGGCAGTAACTTGTTTGATTGCGCCCGCTTCGCGAAATCGCCAATCGATCGTTCCACATCGGCAAACCCCATGCGTTCGGCGTTGCGCAGCACTGGCACGACCAGCCCCTTGCCTCCGCCGATCGCCACGCCAATATCAAAATAGTTCCGGTAGACAATGCTGTCGTCGCGAATCTCGGCGTTGAGTTCCGGTCCGCTCTTCAGCGCTTCCACCACTGCCTTCACGAAGAATGACATGAAGCCGACTTTCAGACCGTGCTTCTCAATGAACGCCTCCTGGTGCGCCTTGCGCAGCGCCATTACCTCGGTCATATCGACCTCGTTGAAGGTCGTCAGCATCGCCATCGATTGCTGCGCCTCGACCAATCGACGCGCGATCGTGCGCCGCAGCGGGCTCATCCGCACGGTCTCTTCCTGCCGCTCGCCGACCGGAGCGGCGGGCGGCGCAACCGCAGCGGGAGTCGTCGTCGCGGGCTTTGTTGCCGGCTTGTCATCCTTGGACGAATCCGTATGACGCAACACATCTTCCTTCAGCAATCGGCCGCCCGGACCGGTCGCCTGAACGTCTTCCGCTTTCAATCCTGCGTCGGCCAATGCCCGCTCCGCCGCCGGCATGACGACAATCGCCTCTTTGCCGGATTCGGCTGCCTTCTCAACCCGAGCTGCAACTGGAGCGGCCTCCGCCGGTTTCCCGGCCCCGGCCGCGCCGCCCGTTTCCAACAGCGCGACCACATCGCCGACGGCCGCAATCTCGCCCGTCGCCTTGAGGACCTTGCCCAGAACGCCGTCTTCAGGCGCGAGCAGTTCGATCGACGCCTTCTCGGATTCCAGCATCGCCACCGGCTCGTCCTTGCCGACTGCGGCGCCTTCCTTCTTGAGCCACTCTCCGATTTCCACCTCGTTGATCGACTCCCCAACGGACGGCACTTTTAGTTCAATCGACATACCTATGTTCCTAATTCTCTGGTTGTGACCGGGATCTCACCCAAGTCCGAACGCGGCTTCCAAGACGCGTTTTTGTTCACGTTTATGACTGTTGGCCGATCCGGTCGCAGGGCTCGCCGACTCAGGCCGGCTCACGCAAATCAACGGATGTTCGCCAAAAAGATCGAGACCGAAGCGCGCGCGCAGATAACGCCACGCGCCCATATTCTCCGGCTCCTCCTGCGTCCACACGACCGGGATACCGGCCGGATAATCGGTCAGCGCCGCGATCAAGGTCTGGTCCTTGAGCGGATAAAGCTGCTCGAGTCGCAGGAGCGCGACATCGTCGACCTTCATATCCTCGCGCATCTTTTCCAGCTCGTAGTAGATCTTGCCCGAGCACATCACCACGCGCCGGACATTCTTCTTCTCCAGCTTCCGCGTATCCGGCAACAGGCGCTCGAACTTGCCTTTCTCCAGCTCCTCCAGCGACGCGACGACTTTCGGATGTCGCAGCAGACTCTTCGGCGACATCACGATCAGCGGCTTGCGAACCCGGCTCGTGACCTGGCGTCGAAGCATGTGAAAGTATTGCGCCGGAGTCGTCGGATTGCAGATGCGCATATTATCCTCGGCGGCAAGATCGAGATAGCGCTCGAGCCGCGCGCTGGAATGCTCCGGGCCCATTCCCTCAAAACCGTGCGGCAAAAGCGTGACCAGTCCCGACAGCCGATTCCACTTGTCCTCCGCGCTCGAAATAAACTGATCGAAAATCACCTGAGCGACATTGGCAAAGTCTCCGAACTGCGCTTCCCAGATAATCAATCCGTCCGGGTACTCAAGGCTGTAGCCGTAGTCGAATCCCAACACGCCCGTTTCACTTAGCGGGCTGTTGTAAATCTCCACCGGCGCCTGATCCGGCGACAACTCCGCCAAAGGAAAATACGTCAGGCCGTCTTCGTAATCGTAGAGCACCGCGTGCCGGTGGCTGAATGTGCCGCGCCGACTATCCTGGCCCGATAGCCGCACGCGATAGCCGCCCAACGCGCAGGTCGCGAAGGCGAGCGCTTCGGCGGCAGCCCAGTCCAGAGGCTTCTTTCCCTCCGCCATCTCGCGGCGCGTCTCCAGCAGTTTCACCAGTTTCGGATGCGGCGTAAATCCTTCCGGCCATCGCGTCAAGGCGTCCAATGTCGTCGACAACACGTCCTTCGCGACACCGGTCTCTTCCTCGCCCAAATCGGCGCCGCCTTCAAAATCGCTGCGCGACCAGATCCCCCGGGATTTCTCCTGCGGCCGTTGGTAACCCTCGCTGCGGGCCTCCGCCAAATGTTCCTCCAATTTGTCGCGCCGCTCGCCGGTCAACTGATCCGCCTCCTCGCGCGTGATGCCCTCGAGTTTCAGCAGGTGATCCAGATAGCCTGCCAACACTGTCTTGCGTTCGCGAATCGCGCGGTAAAGCACGGGCTGGGTAAAGGTCGGCTCATCGGTCTCGTTGTGCCCTAACCGCCGGTAGCCATACATATCGATGACGACGTCGCGCTTGAACGCCTTTCGGAAATCCATTGCCAGACGAACCGTCTGCGCCACCGCCTCCGGATCCTCGCCGTTTACATGAAAAATCGGAATTTGCAGCATCTTTGCCACATCGGTCGCGTAGATGCAGGACCGACTTTCCTTGGGCGAGGTGGTGAAGCCAATCTGATTGTTGACGACCACATGCAGCGTTCCGCCGATCGCGTAACCGGGCAACTGGCTCATGTTCAGCGTCTCCTGGAGAATCCCCTCCCCGGCAAAGGCGGCGTCGCCATGAATCAGCAGACACAGGCAAAGCTCCTGAAAACTGTCGTCCGCGCGATCCTGTTTCGCCCGCACCCTCCCCATCGCGACGGGGTTGACGAATTCCAGATGGCTCGGATTGAAACAGAGCGAGAGATGCACATCCGAACCCGCCTGCGTCGTCCAATCGTGGCTGTAGCCCAAATGATACTTCACGTCGCCGCGGCCCTCGTACAGATCGGGATCCTGATCGGCAAACTCCCGGAAAATCTCCCGCGGACTCTTGCCCATGATATTGGCCAGCACGTTCAGGCGGCCGCGATGCGCCATGCCCAGCACTATCTCCTTCGTGCCCTGATCGCCGGCGTACTCGATCGCCAGATCCAGCAACGGGATCAGGCTCTCACAGCCATCGAGCGAAAAGCTCTTCGCGCCCACAAATTTCTTGTGCAGGAATTCCTCGAAGGTCACCGCGTCGACCAGGCGCTTCAAGATGCGCTTCTGCTCGACCCGGCCCAGGTCGAGGCGATTCTCCGTACCCTCCATCCGGCGTTGCAGCCATCGCCGCACCTGGATGTCGCCAATGTGCATGTATTGCACCCCGATCGATCGGCAATAGGTGTTGCGCAGGTGAGTGAGTATCTCCTCGATGGTCTTTTCCCCGCCGCATTGCAACGACTCGCAAGTGACTCGTCGCAGATGGTCGTCCTCACTGAACTTGAAATACTCTATCTCCAGCTCGCGCGGCGTCATACGCGGCAGGCCGAGCGGATCGATCTTCGCGATCCGATGACCCCGCAGCCGGTAATTGCGGATCAGTTGATTCAACCGATCGTGCAGCAGCGCGACCTTCGCCGCCTCATCGCCGTCGATCGCGCCGGCCCAGTTGCTCGAGCCGGCTCCATTGCCGTTGCTGGCGGCCGGAGGGTTGAAGAGGCTCGCGGGGCGAAACGAAGGGCCCAAACCACCGCCCTCGTCCGGGCCGTCGCCGTTGGCCTGATCATCAAAGAGCTGGCGCCACTGCGCCGGAACGGAGGCGCGATCCCGGAGATATTCAGCGTACAATCCCTCCGCAAAAGCGAGATTGTGACTGTTGGGAACGTTTTCGGAGGAACTCATACCGGATCCGTGAAATGCATTCTGGGCTCGACTGTTTCATGCGCCAGCGCCTCGGCCCGGCCAAGCCAGCCTCCGCAAGGCCGGGACTGACAAATCGCAGTATGTGGGTCGGAATCTTGCATGTCAAAGCAACACCACTCAGAGCCGCCACGCGCCGCTTTCTTCACGGAAATTTATCCCGCTCGCCCGCTCATCGCGCACCAATTGCCTACGGAGACGGAGGACGATCCCCTGATTCAACAAACGCCCTCCAGAGAGAATCGGAAAAGCGCGATCGGAAGTGCGTGCCGGATAGATTCAAAGTCAACGGCAAGCTCAGGCGAACTCACCCCGCCGACGAAGGAGGATCTAAGGGGTGAAATCGGGGTGGGTTCGCTCAAGTTATCCTCTGGCGCCCATCGCCGTCGCCGCCGGTTTCCAATCACGCCCAACCCCGCTCGCAGCCCACAAATTGCTTTGCCTCTTCTGAATTTTCTCGTGATCGTTCGTGGCATGATCCTACTTCCGCGCAGCGCAGCCTCAGCTTTCCGTCGCTTCGCCGCCCTGGCTCTCTTCCCGACAATCCTATCCAGCGCCATCGCCGCTCCCGGCTTCGACAAGGCCGCCATCGAAGCTCAAACACCAGCCTTGATGGAGAAACTCCACGTTCCCGGCGTTTCCATTGCCATCGTGGAAAACAACCGGATCGCGTGGACCGGAACCTGGGGCGTCAAACGCGCCGACGCCGAGGAAAAAATCGATGAGCGGACGCTGTTCGAGGCCGCCTCCATGAGCAAGCCCCTCTTCGCCTACGCCGTCCTCAAACTCGTCGAACAGGACCAGCTCGATCCCGACCGCCCTCTCGTCGAATACCTCGACAAACCCTACCTCGACGATCAAACCGACCACAAACTCATCACCGCGCGCATGGTTCTTACGCACACAACCGGATTTCCCAACTGGCGCAAGAATGGCTGGAGAATGGGCGGCCCGCTGCCCGTCAAATTCAAGCCCGGCACGGAATACGGATACTCGGGCGAAGGCTTCCTCTACCTGCAGCGCGTCGTCGAACGCCTCACCGGCGAACCGCTCACCAAATTCATGCAACGCGTCCTGTTGGCGGACATCGGGATGACGGCCAGCTCCTATGAGTTCGACGAGAAACGCAAACAGGATTACTCCGGCGGCCACGACCACGACGGCCAATTCAAGACTGACCGCAAATTCTATCCCAAAGGCAACGCAGCCTTCACGCTCTACACGACCCCCTCAGACTACGCGCACTTTCTCATCGAAATGATGAAAACCGATCGATCCGCGCCGCATTCACTTTCGGCGGAGATGATTGAAGCCATGTTGAAACCCGAAGTGAAAGCCACGGGACGCCACGATGGCTGGCGAGGGCTCGCTTGGCAGATCCACAAGACCGATTCCGGCATGCGCGTTTCCCACGGCGGATCCAACGGCTCAGGTTTTCGCTGCCACTGCCGCTTCTATCCCGATCGCAAGGCCGGCATCGTCATCATGACCAACAGCTACAGCGGCGAGAAGCTTTGGAAGGCGTTGATCGAGATCGTCGATCCGTAAATCGAGAAAGAGCGCGACTCCAGCGCCGCCTTCAATTGCCCATCAATTCCAACACCGCCGCGCTCATCGCCGTCACGCCGGTCTTGATCGTCGGCTCAGCTTCCGGGGCAAAGATCGACGAATGCAGCGAAGGCAGTGTCCCGCCCGTCGCAATGCTCCGCTTCACTGACTCCGGACTCACCGCGCCCAGCCAGAACATGAAGATGGGAACCTTGTGCTTCGTGCGGCCATAGCGGCCAAAATCCTCGCCGCCCATCACCGGCTGCCGCTTCACGGCGTTTCCCTCGCCCAGCCATTCGCCGAAGGTCTTAACCAGCCGGCGAGTCAGCGTCGGGTCATTGTAGGTCGAGGGCGTGTATTCGTCCTTCACGGTGACAATCGGCATCTTGTCCTCTGGCAGCCCGGCTGAAATCGCCTGGCCACGCGCAATGCGTTTGATGGCGTTCAACAGTTTATTTCGAGTCTCGTCAGAATACGACCGCACCGTCAGCTGAAGATCCACTTCTTCGGGGATCACGTTGTGCTTCGTGCCTCCATGGATCGAACCCACCGTAACCACCGCCGGTTCGATCGGCGCGATCTCGCGGCTGACGATTGTCTGCAACGCCACGATCGTCTGAGCCGCAAGCATGACCGGGTCCTTTGTGGCCTGCGGATAGGCGCCATGCCCGCCGACTCCAAAAATCTTGATGTCCACGGAATCCACGTTGGCCAGCGCGTAACCCTCGGCATAGCCGACCATGCCTGCGGGCATCGCCGAACTCACATGCAGCGCCACGCAATAATCCGGCAATGGAAATCGCTCGAACAGCTTGTCCGCCAGCATCGCCTTGGCCCCGCCGCCACGCTCCTCAGCCGGCTGGCCAATCATCACCAACGTTCCCTTCCATCGTTCCTTCATGCCCGCCAGGACCCGCGCCGTTCCCACGAATGAGGTCATGTGGATGTCATGGCCACAGGCGTGCATCGTGAAGACTTCGTTCCCCTGCTCATCTTTCATCCGGTGCTTGCTAGCAAAAGGAAGCCCGGTGTTTTCCTTCACCGGCAGGCCGTCCAGATCGCATCGCACCAGGACCGTCGGTCCGGCGCCATTCTTCAACACGCCGACGACGCCATGCCCGCCGACATGCTGCGTCACCTTCAGGCCGGCGTCGCGCAGTTCCGCAGCAATTCGGTCCGCAGTGTTTTTCTCCATGAAGGACAACTCCGGATGCGCATGAAGATACTTGTACAAGGAGAACAACGACGGATACTCCGCGCCGATTCGCTTTGCCACAGCGGCTCGATCAGAGGCGCCGCCCTGCCCCAATGCGGACCAGGCCAGCGCCCAGAGACACACAGTGATAAGTGATGCTTTTATTCTGTTCATAAAATTCATGCTCACATTCTTCGGCGCATCGAGCCGTCAGGCCAACGCCTTATCAATCACGTGGCGCTCGACCACGCCGGTCAACCGCTGATCCAGGCCCTGATGAAAATAGGTCAACGCGCGATGATCGAGCCCCATCAGATGGAGGATCGTCGCATGCAAATCCGAAACGTGATGCCGTTCATCCACCGCCTTGAAGCCCAATTCGTCGGTGGCGCCGACCGCTTGCCCCCCCTTCACGCCCGCGCCAGCCAGCCACATACTGAAGCCATGCCAGTTGTGATCGCGGCCCGGCTTGTCGACGCCTTCACTCGTCGGCGTGCGTCCGAATTCGCCGCCCCAGACAATCAGCGTCTCGTCCCAGAGCCCGGTCCGTTTCAGATCGGCGATCAAGGCGCCGATTGGCTGATCGGTTTCGCCGGCATGCAGAGTGTGATTGGAAATGCAATTATTGTGCCCGTCCCAGGTGTCCTCGATGTGCCCGCCGCCGGAGTAGAGCTGAATGAATCTCACGCCTTGTTCCAGCAGCCTTCGCGTGATCAGACACTTGCGGCCGAAGTCCGCCGTGAGCTTTTTGTTCAACCCGTACATCTCACGCGTCGCGACATCCTCACGTTCGATATCGACGGCTTGCGCGGCGGCGGTTTGCATCCGATAGGCCAGCTCGTACGACTCAATTCGCGCGGCCAATTCCGGTTCACCGGGACGCGAACGAGCATGCTCCTCATTCAGTTTCTTAAGCAGATCCAAACCGCTTCGCTGAGTCCGGGCGCTAATTCCCGCCGGCGTCGCCAGATCGAGCAAGGGACTCCCTTTACTGCGAAAAAGCGTGCCCTGATAGGCGGCCGGCATAAAGCCACGGCTCCAGTTAGAGGCGCTGCCGATCGGACCGCCGCGCGGGTCGGTCATGACCACGAAATTCGGCAGGTTTTGATTCATGCTGCCGAGGCCGTAGCTAAGCCACGATCCCAGGCAGGGCTTGCCGATCAGCACGCTTCCACTGTTCATCTGCAAACAGCCCGAAGCGTGCGCCGCCGTGTCGGTGTGCATCGAGCGCAGCACGCAGATGTCGTCCGCATGCCGGGCCGTGTGCGGAAACAGACTGCTGATCGGCAATCCGCTTTGGCCGTGATTTTTGAATGGAAAGGACGACTTCATCAGGTGGCCGATGGGCCGGCCGTTCGACCCGACCTTTGCTTCGCCCGAATAGGATTTTCCGTGGCTTCGTTCCAATTCCGGTTTGGGATCGAAGGTGTCCACCTGACTCGGACCTCCATTCATAAACAAAAAGACGACCCGTTTGGCGCGCGCGGGAAAATGCGGCGACCGCGCCGCGAGAGGATTCGTCGCCGGATCATAACCCGCCGCGCCGGCTGCGGGAGCGGTCAGTCCCTCAGACGCCAGGAGATCGAGCAAGGCCAGACCCGCGAAGCCGCCGCCGACTTCCCAGAGAAACTCGCGTTGCGTCCGCCCGCACGGTGTGACGTTCCTTCGAAATCGTGGGTTCGGCTCGCTCATGGATCGGCTCATTCCGGATAAACAAATTCGTTCAAATTCAGAACCACGCGGCAGAGCTGCTCCAGGGCGAGGGCCGTATTCCCCCGATCCGAGCCGGGCACGCGTTCATCCTTCAATGCCTTCGCCTCGCTTCGCAGAAAACCCATCATGGCCGTCAACTCACTGGACGTCGGCTTTCGACACAGCGTCAACTCGTAGGCGCGCTCAATCTGAGCCGCCGGATCGGCGCCGACTTCACGTCTCAGTCGCGACGCAAGATGTCGCGCCTGCCGATTGACAAAGTCGCCGTTGTAAAGCGTGAGCGCCTGCGGGGCGACGGTCGTCACTGACCGCCCGGCCGACGGAGCCGTGGTGTCGCACAGATCCAGAACTTCCAGCATCGGCACGACCATCGAACGCTTGATGAAGGCGTAGATAGTGCGACGCGACGCGTCTTCCTCATCAAATGGCTTCCAGATCTTTCCCGGATCGCTATGCCCTTCAAGCGCCTGAGGGGGCACTGAAGGATACATGGACGGTCCAAACATCCGGGCGCTCAATTGCCCGCTGACCGCCAGCATGGAATCCCGAATCGCCTCGACTTCGAGGCGGCGATACGAGGCTCGCCAAAGCAGCCGGTTCCGCGGGTCGACCGCCGCGTAGGCGTCGTTCGTCTCGCGACTCATTCTCCAGGCCGCGCTCGTGAGGATCAGTCGATGCAGTTTCTTCAAAGACCAATCGGCATCGTGCATGAACCAATGCGCGAGCCAGTCGAGCAGTTCCGGATGACTCGGCGGCTCGCCCATCACGCCAAAGTCTCCGGCCGTCCGAACCAGACCATCGCCGAAATGCAAACGCCAGACGTGATTGACCATGACCCGCGCGGTCAGCGGATTTTCATCGTTTGCGATCCACCGGGCGAGCCCCAGTCGGCGCCGCGTCGTGTAGGCGCCCGGAGCGGGAAATGACGGTTGTTCGCGAACGAGAATCGACGGGGCCGCCGGTTCCACGCGCTTGCCTGGCCGCGTCGCCTGGCCGCGAATCAGCAGCCGCGTGACGGGCGGTTTGGGTGATTTTTCACGAAAGACATAGGCCTGCGGCAAATCCGGCGTCGCCTTGCGCAATTTCTCAATCTGATCGGCAATGCTGGAAACCTCACGATGAAATTCCCTGGGCGCCCAACCGGCATGAGCCTTTTCCAGTTTGGCTTGATTTGCCGCGACCAGCTTCTGTTGCTTCGCGTCACGCTTTGCCGGCTTGGCCTTGAACGCGGTTGTTACGCCGGCGGACAGGCCGGTTTCTCCCGATTCCAGGAACTTGTTCAATGAAGCGGCCCTCAGTGACGCCGCCGCGTTTTGTAGTTCGTAAATCTTCCGGTCACGCTGCGCGAGAGTCTCCAATTCCACCCGCGATCCGGCGGGCAACGAAAGCTCCTTTCGCCCCGCGCGAGGGCGTTCCAATGGATCGAACACCGCCAGCAGGCTGTAGTAATCTTCGGCGGTCAATGGGTCGAACTTGTGGTCGTGGCATCGGGCGCAGGCGAGCGTCAAGCCGAGCAGAGACTGCGAAGTGGTGTTGACGATGTCGTCGAGCTGATCGTAGCGATCGGTCAACGGATCCGCCGGTTCGTCATCCCAATGCCCCAGGCGGTAGTAGCCGGTCGCGATCGTGGTTTCGGCCGTGGCGTCATCCAATTCGTCGCCCGCCAGTTGCTCGATCAAGAAGCGATCGTACGGCTTGTCCGCATTCAACGCGCCGATCACGTAGTCGCGATAACGCCAGACGAAAGGCTTGATCGCGTCGCGTTCGTAGCCGTTGGATTCCGCGTAGCGCACGAGGTCAAGCCAATGCCGCGCCCAACGCTCGCCATACCCAGGCCGGGACAACAATTCGTCAACGACTCGATCCAGATTCTCGGCGCTTGGCATCTCCAGGAAGGCTTTCTGTTCCTCCAACGATGGCGGGATTCCGACAAGGTCGAGATAGGTCCGTCGAAACAGAGCCCGCGGCGTTACTGAAGCGGAAGGCCGCCAATCCCGTTCCTCCAATTTTGAAAGAACAAATCGATCAATCGGATTGCGGGACCAGTCTTGATCTTCAACCCGAGGAATAGCGGGCCGTCGAACTGGCTGAAACGACCAATGCTCTCCGGGCGACGCGGGCGTCGGCTCGTCCTCGGCGGCGCTTCCAGGAACGCTCAATGCCAACAGCATCGCGCAGACTGCGACACTCCGACCGCAGCGGGAAAATCTAATCCCGCAAGCCATCCACCCGAGTGTGAAACGATTGACGCTTTGAGGCGACATAGTCCGACTCTAGTCGCTGCCCCGGGTCGGCTTCAAGCCGCATGCGTGGAACTTTCAGCGGTCGCGGACTAACGCCTATTTTCTCAGGAGCTCCGCCAGGGCCTCGTCCAATCGGGGGTAAAGAAACTGGTAGCCGGTTTGCTCAAGAACTTCCGGCGACACTCTCGCGCTGCTCAGCGCCGTCGCGATTCCCATCTCGCCAAAGATCAGCCCGATGATAAACCCCGGTATCGGCAGAATCGCGGGGCGGCCAAGCGCTCGGCCGAGCGCTTGCGCGAACTCGCGGTTGGTCACGGGATTAGGGGCGACGAGGTTGACCGCGCCTTTGACTCGAGTTTCTGTCAACGCATGACAGATCGCGCCCACCGTGTCGTCGAGCCCGATCCAGCTCATCCATTGCCGACCGCCGCCAATGGGGCCGCCAAGTCCGAGTTTGAATGGAAATAGCATCTTGCCGAGCGCGCCGCCGTCAGGACTTAGCACGACGCCGATTCGCAGCAAAGCCACTCGAATCCCCGCGTCGGACGCGGGCTGCGTCGCTGACTCCCATTCCGCACAAACATCCGCGAGGAAATCCGATCCGGAAGCCGATTTTTCGGTGAGAATCTCGTCACCGCAAGAGCCGTAACGCCCGATCGCCGAAGCGCTCAAGAACGCGGCCGGACGCGGGTTCATTTGGGCGGTCATTTCAGCCAAGAGACGCGTTCCCAGCCGCCGGCTCTCAAGAATTCTCCTCTTCTTGGCCGCGGTCCAGCGGCCGTTGCCGACACCTTCTCCCGCCAGGTGAATGACAGCGTTGATATCGCCAAACTTCTCCGTGTCTATTTGTCCGGTTACCGGATCCCACGCGACGGCATTCGGCCCGATTTCGCTCCGTCCACGAACCAGCCGAATCACACGATGCCCCTCCGACGCGAGCGTTGCACAAAGGGCCGTTCCCACAAGCCCGGTGGATCCGCTGATCAGAATGTTCATCGCTGGCTACGGTGAAACAAAAAAGGGCCTGGCGAACAGCGCCGCCAGGCCCGTGGATCGCTCAAGTCGAAATCAGTTGATGAACGAGGCTTCGTTCGTCTGAAGTAAAGCGTGCGCGAATTTCTCCCAGGCGCCCAAAGGAGCGCGCTTCTGATCGCGGCTGTTCCCGGCCTTTCGGCCCTTGCCCTTTTGGCCCGGCTTGAAGGCGACCTTGACCGTGTCAGACTTGTAAAGATCCGCGGGGGAATCACCGATGAAACTTATGCCCATCTCAATGTCCTGTTCGTCGGCCGAACGCTGGAAGATCAGCTCGTAGAGCAGTTTGATGCGAGCCTCGGGCTCTTTGAGCGCCATGAAGTCCTTCCGGTTAACGAGCTTCTTCGCCAACTCGATCACCAGCGGGCTGTTCATCATGAACAGAGCCTGCTGCGGAACAGTCGTGTCGTATCGCTTGCCGGAGGTCATATCCGGATTCGCGAAGTCAAAGTGGTTGAACACTTCGGGCAGCGAGCCGCGATCGATGCGCGCGTAGATCGTTCGGCGACGAGAGTTTTCGTCCTTCAAGTTGAACGGCTTGCCGCCGATGGTCTTGTCGAGCGTGCCGCCGATTGCCAGGATGGAGTCGCGCAACGGTTCGAACTCGAGCCGGCGAATGTTCTGCCGCCACAGCAGTCGATTCTGAGGATCAACCTGCGCATAGCGCGCATTGCCGTCGCTGGTTTGGCGATAGACGCTGGACATGACGATCTGTTTGATCGTTTTCTTGATCGACCAACCCTTTTCCATGAATTCGGCCGAGAGATAATCGATCAATTCGCGATGGCTGGGCGGATCGGACTGCACGCCGAGATCGTCGGGAGTCGGCACGAAACCCTCGCCAAAGAGATGCTGCCAGATGCGATTGACCATCACTCGCGCGGTCAACGGGTTGTCCTTGTCGGCGATTTCCAACGCCATCCGCACTCGACCGCTGTCCGTGGCCGGATACGGGCGACGTTTCGAGTCGACGATCTTGATGTATTGGCGCGGCACCATTTCGCCCGGACTGCGCGTTTCCCCTCGAATGAAGAGCCGCGAGTTCTCGGGCTTGCCCTTGTCCTTCATCACCATCGCCCGCGCCGGCGCTCCGGGATGGGTCATCTCCAGCTCCGCGATGCTCGTTTTCAGGCGCACTTCCTGCCCCTGCATTCCACGCGAAACAAATCGGCGCACCTTGTCGAAGGGACTCTGCTTCCGGGCGCGTACCGGATCCAGATCGGAACCGGCCATGTAGGTCACGCCACGAAACGCCTCCAACTGGGAGTCCATCAGGCGGCTTGACGTGGTGCGAATCTTGTTTTGTGTCTCCATCTGATCCTCGGCCTTGCGGAAAAGGCTTCCATAAATCCTCGCGACATCCTCGATATTGCGCGGCGCGACTCCGCGAAAGGCCTGCGCAAGACGGGGATTTACCCGCTTGTAGGCGTCTTTCCGGGCGGCGATCTTGCGAGCCATCCCCGGCGCCTTGCTGCGAAAGTTTCCGACGCCGCTTCGGCTCAAGTTGACGAAGTCGACCCAGGGCTTGAAAATCGCGTGAAGTCCGACTCGACGTCCGTTGCCTCCCTCGGCCACGACATTACGCCAATGATCGTAGCCGTAGCGGATATCGTCGCGGTTGAGCTTGTCATCCTTGCTCAACTTCTGTCCGCCTTTTTCGCGATCCGTGTTATACTTGGCAAGATACTCGTTCCCCTTTCGGCGATCCCGGGGGTATTTGGCCAAGGCAACGAGGAACGGCTGTGAGTGCTTTCGCATCTTGCCCAACCATTTGTTTACGTCTTCCCTGTAGAATTTCTCCAGATTGTCGTGCCGTTTCTGGTATTCCGTCACGAACGACTTGTAAGCGGCGGACTTGGTGTTCGCCGTATGTGCGAGCAGCGGCAATTCATCCTCTCCCAGCTCCTGAGAACTCATTAGAATGCCCCGAAGCGCGTAGTAATCGCTCTGAGGAATCGGATCGAACTTGTGATCGTGGCAACGGGCGCAGGAAACGGTCAACGCCTGCAACCCCTTGGTGATGGTGTCGATGCGGTCGTTGAAGATCTCTTCCCGGTCGCCGTCGAAACGATTGCCCAGAGTCAAGAAACCCATGGCGGCCCAGGAATCGGGTTTGGCCTTGCCGACCTTAACGAATTGGTCCGCCGCCAGCTGCTCCAAAATAAATTGGTCGTAGGGCTTGTCGTCGTTAAGCGCCGTGACCACGTAATCCCGGTAGGCCCAGGCGTAAGGATAAAGACGAACCTCGCTTCGATTCGCGTCGCCCTTGGTGTCCGCATAGCGCGCAACGTCCAGCCAGTGACGGCCCCAACGCTCACCAAAGTGTTTCGAGCCCAGCAGTCGATCGACCGCCTTCTCGTAGGCTCTCTCGGAGGTGTCCTTTTCAAACGCCGCAATTTCTTCGAGCGTGGGCGGCAGGCCGGTCAGATCGAATGACAATCGCCGCAGGACAGTTCGCTTGCCCGCCATTTTTTGCGGTTCGATGTTTTTCTCCTCCAGCTTCTGCGCGATGAACGAATCGATCGGCGTCTTCACCCAGTCTTTATGAAGCGTGTTGGGAACTGGCGGTTTTCTGACCGGTTGAAACGCCCAGTGACCCAAGGTTTGGTCATTGTAGGTCCAGGCGGTGTTCGCGGGGGCGGAGCCATCCGGATAGGGCGCGCCAAGAAGGACCCACTGTGTCAACGCATTGATATCTGCCGACTTCAGCTTCTTGTTCTTCGGCGGCATCTGGAGATCCTTGTCATGATATTGGATCGCCTTGACCAACAGACTCTTGGAAGGGTTTCGCGGAACCACCGCCGGCCCGCTGTCGCCGCCCTTGCGAATCCCGTCTCTCGTATCGAGCGTGAGGCCGCCCTTTCGGGAATCCTCCTTCTCGCTGTGACAACGATAGCACTCGCGCGCCAAAACGGGCCGCACGTACTGCTCGAAGAACGCGGTTTCACGCGCGGAAGCCGCCTCCGCATTCGTAGGCGACAGAGCCGCGCCAACGCCAACGAGAGCGGCGACCATCGTCCACACAAGTTTTCGGTGTTTCATAGTTGGTTGATTCCGTGACTCACACGTTTTCAAAAGATCAGGCGATGATGTCTTTGACCACGTTGCCGAAGTTGTCGGTGAGCCGGAAGTCGCGGCCGTTATATCGGTAGGTCAGCTTCTCGTGATCGAAGCCGAGCAGCGCCATGACCGTCGCATGCAGGTCATGGATATGCACCTTGTCCTTCACCGCGCTGTCGCCGAATTCGTCGGTCGCTCCGTAAGCCGTGCCGCCCTTGACGCCGCCGCCAGCCAACCAATGCGAGAATGCTTTGCTGTTGTGGTCGCGTCCGGCTCCTGCGCCGCCATTGTTGTCGCTGGTGACGGTGCGGCCAAATTCGCCGCCCCACATGATCAGCGTGCTGTCGAGCATGCCTCGATCTTTCAAATCCTGAATCAAGGCTCCGGCGGGACCGTCGATCTCAGTGGCCTTGCCGCGAAGGGCCGCTTCGAGATTGCTGTGGTGATCCCAACCGCCGGCCCAGACCTGCACGAAGCGAACGCCTTTTTCAAGCAGGCGACGCGTGATGAGCATCTGGCGGCCCTGAGCGCTATTCCCATATTTCTCACGGACCTTTGCCGGCTCCTTGCTGATGTCAAAGGCGTCGGTCGCCTCGGTCTGCATCTTGAACGCCATTTCATAGGCTTCGAGCCGGGCTTCCAACTTGGCGTCCTTCTGGAGGTTTTGGCTGTGCTTGAAATTCAGTTTATTAATCAGATCAAGCTGACGGCGCTGTTCGGCGAGCGTCGTGTAGGGGTTCTTGATGTTGGCGATCATGTCCTCGATGCGTCGCAGCGAGGTATTGATGCTCGATCCGGAATAGACGCCCGGCAGGAAGGCCGAGGCCCAGTTTTTTGAGGCGCCGGGGGGATTGCCGCCGGGACGCAGGGAGATAAAGCCCGGCAAATTCTGGTTTTCGGAACCGAGGCCGTAGACCGCCCAGGCGCCCAGGCTCGGCTTGATGATTCGCAATGAACCCGTGTTCATCATGACCGTCGCAACTTCGTGCGACGGAATATTGGTGTGCATCGAACGAATGACCGCGATCTCGTCCGCGTGTTTAGCCAACTGCGGAAACACTTCACTGATTTCCAGTCCCGAGCGTCCCGTCTTCTTGAAGTCAAACGGCGAACCCAATGCGGTTCGGTCTCCGCCCATTCCAGGAAGGGGCTGCCCGTGCCGCGCCTTCAGGGCCGGCTTCGGATCCCAAGTGTCCACGTGCGAAGGGGCGCCCTGAGCGAAAATATGAACCACGCGCTGCGCCTTGACGGGAAAATGCGGCTGCTTCGGCGCCAACTGCGACAAGTTGCTGGCGGCGTGCGAAGTCGTGCCGGGAAGAAAATCCATCCCCTCCAAAGCGGCCAGACTCAGAGCGCCAAACCCCATCCCCGCGCGTTGCAGCAATTGCCGACGGGTCATGAACATGTCTTCCAGTTTTGCGCTGTGCTCGTTGATGTATTGTTGGGAGGGTTTCATAAAGTGTGGGGTGTTTCAGGTTTTACGGTTGTGTTTCACCATTCGGTATCTCTAAGACTTACCAAAATAGAGTGGTTTTCCGACAATCTCAAACAATAAATGGATGGAGTTTCAGTGTATTAACGGGCCAATTCAGCAGGTCTGGACAGTGTTTTTGTCACAATCGCCTCAAGCAATCCCCAGGCCATCCCGAAATATGGGAATCCTGCCCGCCAGGACGCAAAAAGGCCCGCCTTTTGAAAGGCGGGCCTGAAAAGGGATAAGCTCTCAACGGCTCATTGCTTCTTCTTTTCGCCCTGCTTGGGCTCCTCTTTCTTGGGCTCCTCTTTCTTGGGCTCCTCTTTCTTGG
>JBLHKZ010000055.1:0-25034 GCA_047618185.1 Limisphaerales bacterium | reverse complement strand
CGACTCGATCCCCAGTCCGAAAAACTCACCGCCCGATTCGAGGAACTCTCCGGAAAGTTGACCGCCATGCAGAAGGAATTCATGGAGCTCCAGAGAAAATCCATGCCGCCGGCTCCCTCGTCAGCCCTCCCGCCCGTGCCGTCCCCCTCGCCGCAGCCCAAGTAGAGCGACGGCCGAACAGGAATTCCGAAAAGAGCCGGTGATTTCCAAAAGGCTCGGTGGGGCGAAAGCTCCCGCTGAGCCGTGCGCGGCATTTCCGGTGGCTTTCAGCTCAGATATTCGCAGCTATTCAGTAAAACCTCCTACCCGGCGAGCCTGCGCATCAGGACGGTCGGCCCCGGACGCATCAATCCGGAACCGTAAACGCCGGCGAGCCCAGCACGTCAAACTTCGGCCGAATTCCCAGGCCTGGCTCGGTCGACGCCGCCATTCTTCCGCCGTCGCGTTGAGGCGCGTCATCCGCGATGCTGACCGTGACGTAGCTGTTGAAATCGGTCGCCGTGAACAACAATTCCGGCGGCGTGCTATGCGCCAGGTGCGCGATCGCCGCCGTGACAATATCCCCGCCCCAACTGTCTTCGATCGTCATCGCAATGCCCATCGACGCGCACAAGTCGCGCGCCTGCCTCGCCTTGGTCAGCCCCCCAAACTTGCTGATCTTGATGTTCACGACATCCATCGCCAGGTCCGCTTTGCCGCGAATCAGCATGTCGATGCCATCGACCACCTCATCGAGCACGAACGGATGATCGGTCGCGCGTCGCACCGCCAGGCATTCTTCATAGGTCAGACAGGGTTGCTCGATATAGACATCCACATCGCTTACCGCGCGCACGACCCTTTTGGCCTCATGCTGGGTCCATCCGGTGTTGGCGTCCGCGATCAATTTGTCGCCGCGTTCGAGGACTTGCGACGCCGCGTGGATGCGCTCGATGTCCACATCCGGATCGCCGCCCACCTTGAGCTGAAATCTCCGATAGCCCTGCTCGCGATAATCCGCCACGCGCGCGGCCATCTCCGCCGGGTCCTCCTGTGAAATCGCGCGATAGAGCACAAAGTCATCCTCGAAGCGACCGCCCATCAATGTGCACACAGGCTGCTCGGAGACTTTGCCCAAGATGTCCCAACACGCCATGTCGATGGCCGACTTCACATACGGGTGCCCCTTCAGACACGCATCCATTCGGCGGTTGAGCTTACCCAGCTCCAATGGATTCTCCCCGATCAAATGCGGCGCCAGTTCCATGATTCCAAACCGCGCGCCCATCGCGTAGGCAGGCAGGTAGAACGGCCCCAACGGACACACCTCGCCGTAGCCCGTCACTCCGGCGTTGGTTTCGACAGCGACCACCGTGCTGTCGAAAACGTCCACCGACTTCCCCCCGGACCACTTGTAGTTGCCCTCATGCAAAGGCAGGTCCACCTGATAAACTACGATTCGTTTGATTTTCATTTTGTTGATTACTGTTCGGAAATAAAAACCGGAGAGGAATTAACCACAGATGGACTCGGATGAACACAGATAAGGAATCGCGCACCGGCGAAAATTCAAGGCCTCGAGGACGGCATCCTCTCAACGATGGAGACGGACTCCGCCTCAAGTCCCGCGACCGCGGCGATCCTCGGTGTCCCAATCTTCGCGACCCGCTCAATGCCTCACCTAATCTGCCACAGCGGCGTGCGGCGATCAGTGTTCTCAATTTCCCAGCTGCTCAGTTCCCGCGTAATGAAAAGCGAATGGCCAGCCGGTCCATAGCAGATCGATTCTCGAAAAGTGTAGTTCTTCGGATGTCCGGTTGGTTCGACCCTCACCGCAATCTTGCGCGAATAGGGTTTCGAAAAGGTCGTCTTCCAGTCCGTGTCGAAATCAAATTCGTAGGCGTCGTCGTAGGTTTGGATGACCGCCTTCTTTCCGTCCCGCGAAATGTCCATGCCCGTGATCTGTTCGGGCAGAGGAGGCATGCCCATGACTATTCGTTTGGCTTCCACGACTTCCTCCCCCGCCAGCGATTCAAAAACTTCGTCCAACTTCAGAGCGTAAACGTTCGTCGATAGATTGGCCGATGCTTGCGCTACCCGAGGAACTTTGTTGATAAGCAGAATCTGGTTCCGCAGGACGTCGACGGCCACAGCTTCACAATCCGCCTTTCCGCCTTCGAAGCGAAATTGAACGGTCGAGATCTGGGCGGCCGCAATTGTCTTCACCTCCGGCTTCGCCCCGGCCTTCGTTGCCTTCGGCGCTAAAACCATGTGCAGATGGAAGACGTCTGCCGGCTCGCGCTCAGGCGTTCGGTTATTTCCCGTGTCGACCAGCCACAGCATCTGTTCCGCGTGCGCAAGACTCGAGGCCATCTCCTCCACATCGTGCGCTTTAACGCCCTCTAATATCCAGGTTCCCCGGTTTCGCCCTTGCCGATCGAACGTGAAGATCCGGTTATTCCCTCCGTCATTGTGCGTATAGAAAACTCCCAGCTCGGAGAAAGAAGCCGCCAACCCGCTGCTGCCGTTGATCTCGCGATTCTCCAGCGTCACCTGCGGCTCGATGTAGTCCGCCGCAACGACGCCTAGGGCGCACGCGCCCAGGAACAACGCGACGATCACTCCAATGGCGTCCTTCAAAAACATGCCGCCAATCTGCCGCACGACGCACTGCGCGTCAAAAGTAGAACGGGATTTATCCCAATATTGATGATGGAAAGTTCGTGGCTCTCAGCCCAACAATTGATTCGCCGGCGATCCAAACGGGATAAATCCCGCCCTGCTTTTGCGCCAAATGGATTTGAACTGGCATCCCGGTCCGCGCCCGGCAACAATCCCCGCCATGAGATTCAAGTCCTTTGCCATCCTGACGCTTCTTTGCGTCGCCACCTTGTCCGCCCCGGCCGCCGACCCGAAGCAGCCCGCCAAGCAACTCAACGCGCTACTCATCACTGGCGGCTGTTGCCACAATTACATCTTCCAAAGCCAGGCTCTGACCGAGGGAGTCTCGAAGACGGTGAACGTCAAATGGACCGTCGTGAACGAGGGCGGCACGGGCACCCGCGGGATGATCAAACTCTACGACGATCCGGATTGGTCGAAGAAATACGACATCGTCGTGCACAACGAGTGCTTCGCCAACACCTCCGATCCCAAATACGTCCGCAAGATCACCAAGGCCCATCACGCCGGGACACCGGCCATTGTCATCCACTGCGCGATGCACACCTATCGCGCCGCTGAATTTGACGACTGGCGTGAATTCCTCGGCGTCACCAGCAAGCGTCACGACCATCAGAGCGAATACCCGGTCAAGAACACCGCCCCCAAACATCCAATCATGAAGGACTTCCCCGAGAATTGGGTCACGCCAAAGGACGAGCTCTACATCATCGAGAAATTGTGGCCCAAAGCCAAAGCGCTCGCGACCTCGGTGAGTGAAAAGGACGAAAAGGCGCACCCCGTTTTCTGGACCAATCGCTACGGCAAGGCCCGCGTCTTCGGCACAACCTACGGCCACTCGGATGAGACCTTCAAAGACCCCGTGTTCATCAACACGATCGCCCGAGGCATGCTCTGGGCCACCGGGAACTTGAAGGAGGAAAAGCCGAAATAGCCGCCCGCGGTTTGCGAAGTCGACTTGGAACAAACTCCAAAACTCGTTACGAAGACCGCTTGCGATACGCCTCGATCTTCGGAATGCCGTCGCTGGGAAAGCGAATGGCCATTTGCTCCATCGACATCAGCGTCCATGGATGCTGGGCGTCGAATCCGTTCTTGGTGAAAACGACATCGCCCGCGACATAGACAGCCATATGCAGGGGCTTGCCCAGCTCATCGCGCCAGACCAGCACATCACCGAAGGCACGATCCGCTTTCACCAATCGGCATTCCTGCTGTAGCGCCTCCTCGGCCAGCGTCAAATCGACGTAGCGCGGATCGGGCCGTTGCGCGAAAAAGTTCAGAGCCGTCCACGAGCAATTCCAATACGAGGCGTTTGGCCGCACAAGCGAGTCTCCACCCGGATAGGTGTGCAAAAGGTTCCGCGCCAACGGCGGGAGAAAAAACACCACGTCCATCGACGCGCGGTTGTCGGCCTCCCATAACGATTCCAACAAGGAACGAACGGTCGGCTCCGGAACTCCCTTTCCCCAATACGCGACCGCCGTCTCCAGATCCGATCCGGAGTCCAGCCGGACCCGCAATTGCACGCCCGGATGCCGGGACAACATCCGAATGAACCGTTGCTTCTCCAAATCGTCGGCGCACATTCCGAAAACTTCATGAACATCGGCCAAACAGGAGGACTGGCCTTTCGCATACAGCAATTTCCTGATTGCCTCCGTCGTGCTCTCGCGAAGTCCGCTTTTCTGCAGCAAGGATTCCATCTGATCGGAGGCAAACGTGTATGGGAAACGCTGGGAGGGATTGCGTTCGTCCAGCGCGAGTCGTCGATAGATCGTTCGACGCGCGTCCGGCGTCAGTCCGAGCAAAAACTCCCGGTCCGACAAGAACGTCTGCCCCTTTGCCTCGGCCTTCCACCGGTCGGCTCGCTGAACCATTCGCGACTGCGCCGCATTCAATCCCGCCGACTCCAGAAACGACGCGGCCGTGTCGCGATCGCTCTCCGCAAAGAACCAGCTGGCCGGTTCGGGAATGACATCGGCCACCTGGATCGAGTTCAACGAAGGAACGAGTTCCGTCTTTTCAATTTCAACGATGCCCCACGGACCGGAAATCCGAACCGAGTCGCTCGACCCCAACAGCGGTTTTACTTTCAGCGACGACGAATCATCGGGCGAAACGCCGGCGCCAGCGCCGAGTCCGATTGCAAAACAGGCTGTGAACGCCAGATGCAACGACTTAAAACTCCGGAAACAGCCAACATCCAGGATCGTCCGTATTCGATTGTGCAACATCTACACCTTCAACGAACAAGACGCCCTTTTCTGCACATCTATTTTGCCAGAATGTCACCAGGAACTGCTATTCTGGGATGAACGCCCCACTTTCCGCGACGCGCTGCCTGCCATCCCGTCGCCAACAACATGATGCCGAACAGGCCGCCCATTCCAAGAGTGTGGCTGGCATTCGGGTCTTTCGGTTCATGCTCCCAAATTCGCTGATCTCCGCTGAATTCACTGCATCAAATCCTCAATCTCATCCGGCTCCATGGGAATGTCCGCCATCAAATCGACTGCCCCGTCTTCCGTCACAAGCACATCATTCTCCAGGCGAATCCCAAATCCTTCCTCGGGAATGTAGATCCCCGGCTCGACCGTCATCACCCAGCCGGGAGCCAACGCGGCGCTCGCGAAGCCCACGTCGTGCACGTCCAGCCCGATCGGATGCCCCAGTCCGTGCATGAAATATTTTTTCAACGCCGGCTTGTCCGGATCCTGCCGCTTGATGTCGCGCGGCTTCAACAAGCCCAGCTTCAGCAACTCCTCCTCGACTATCGCCTCCGCCTCTTTCTGCCAATCGCGCAAAAGCTTGCCGGCCGTCGTCGCCTTGATCATATCCGTGATCACTCGCAGCACGGATTTGTATACCTGCTTCTGACGTTTCGTGAACTTGCCTTTGACCGGGATCGTCCGCGTGAGATCGGAGTTGTAGTTTCCGTAGCTCGATGCCACATCGAGCAGGAGCACGTCGCCCTTGCGGCAGGGCTGGTCATTCTCGAGGTAATGCAGCACGCAGGAATTCGCGCCGGAAGCAATGATCGGTGTGTAGGCAAATCGCGCGCCGTTGCGAACGAATTCATGCGCAAACTCCGCCTCCACCTCGGTCTCGTTCACTCCGGGTTTCACGAAATCCAACACTCTCAAAAATCCCGCGCGCGTGATGCCGCACGCCTTCTTGATCAGCTCGATCTCATGCTTCGATTTGACCGGTCGAATCTCGTGCAGGACGCGCGCAAGCCGCCGGTAGTCGTGAAGCGGAAAACGCTCCCGGCACTCCTTCACAAAACGCGCGTCGCGAGTCTCCACCTCGATGACGGCGCGCTTGTGCTCGTTGCTGTTCAGATAGACGCGCTCCGCCTCGCACATCAGCATGCGAAACACGGTGTCGAATTCCGACAGCCACTTCACCTGCTTGATGCCCGAGATCTTGGACGCCTCCGCCTTGTTCAACTTGTGCCCTTCCCAGATTTTCAAATGCTCGCTCGGCTGCCGCACAAAAAGAATCTCCCGCATTTTCTCGTCGAAGGCGTTCGGCGCCAGCAGCAGGATCGACTCCTCCTGCTCGATCCCGCTCAGGTAGAACAGGTCCGCGTTTGGATGCATGATCAGCGTCCCGTCGGCGTTGGTCGGCAGAAGGTCGTTCGCGTTGACGACGGCAAGGGACTTGGGCTCCATCCGCGAGACCAGTTGTTTGCGGTTCTCGATGAAAAGCCGGGAATTGATTGGCGCGTGTCTCATAAGCGGTTATTAAAGCTGCGGTCGATCCGAATTGGAGTCTTCTGGCATACCGGGCCGGACTGACACGAAGCAATCACAAAACGAGTTCCGTCATGAAATCCATTCTTCGCCTTACCGCTCTTCTGCTCATTTCCGCCCTGCCCTGCATCGCCGCGGACGCCAAAAAGAAGGACAAGAAAAAGAAGAACAACGATCCGCTCCTCTCACTGGAGCGCATCTACGCCAAACCAGAATTCGGCGCAAAGTCCTACAGCGTCAAGTGGCTTGGCCCCGGCCAGGGATACGCCCGCACCGAGAAATCCAAGGACACTAAAGATGCAAAGGATATCGTTCAAATCGATCCGGAAAGCGGCGACTCCAAGATCCTCGTTCCAGCTGCGGCCCTAATCCCGAAGGGCAAGGAGAAGCCCATCGGCCTCAGCGGCTATGAGTTCAGCGCGGATCTCAAGAAGGTCCTGATCTACACCAATTCCAAACGCGTCTGGCGCTCCAACACCCGCGGCGATTATTGGATTCTCAATCTCCCCAACGGAAAGTTGCGAAAGCTCGGCGGCAAGCAGGCCAAACCGTCGACACTCATGTTCGCGACCTTCTCACCCGACGGATCCAAGGTCGCCTATGTCCGTGAACGCAGTCTCTACGTCGAAGACCTTGCCGACCATTCGATCCAGACTCTCGCCAAATCCAGATCGAAAACCGAGATCAATGGAACCTTCGACTGGGTCTACGAGGAGGAACTAAGCCTGCGCAAAGGCTTTCGCTGGAGCCCCGACAGCAAGTCGATCGCCTATTGGCAGATCGACGAGGCAGGCGTCCGCGACATGCGGATGATCAACAACACTGACGACCTTTATCCAAAGATCATCACTTTCAAGTATCCCAAGACCGGCGAGCGCAACGCCAAGGGCCGCGTCGGCGTCGCCAATCTTCAATCGAGCGACACCACCTGGATGAGCGTTCCCGGCGATCCTCGCAATCACTACATCGCGCGGATGGACTGGGCCGACAATTCCCGCGAACTGATTCTCCAACAACTCAACCGCCTCCAAAACACCAACCTCGTCATGCTCGCGAATGTCTGGACCGGCGATGTAAAAACCGTCTTCACCGATCGCGACGACGCCTGGGTCGATGTGCGCTACGACTTCCTAAAATGGGTCAACGACGGCCGACAATTCACCTTCGTCAGCGAGCGCGACGGCTGGCGTCGGGTTTACCTGGTTTCCCGCGACGGAACCAAGGTTGCGCCCATCACCACCGGCGACTTCGATGTCATCCAGGCGCTCGCGGTCGACGACGAGAAGGACCTGCTCTACTTCATCGCCTCGCCAGACGATCCCACGCAACGCTTCCTTTACTGCGTGGGTTTCGATGGCAAAGGGCTGAAACAGCTTTCGCCCGCGAAGCAAAAGGGATCGCACAGCTATCGCATCTCGCCCGACGCGCACTGGGCGGTTCACGATTTTTCCAACGCCGACACACCCTCCCGCGTCACCCTCGTCAAACTGCCCGAGCACAAAAGCGTCAAGAAATTCGAGCGCAACCGGGCATTGCGAAAGAAGCTCGATCGGCTGAAGCGTCCGACAACCGAATTCTTCCGCGTCAACATCGGCGACGGCGTCAAACTCGACGGCTCGTGCATTCTCCCGCCCGACTTCGATCCGACGAAGAAGTATCCCCTGCTCATCTACGTCTACGGCGAGCCCGCCGGCCAGACCGTAGTCAATCGCTGGCGCGGCAACAGCGGACTCTGGAACTGGATGCTCGCCCAGCGCGGCTACATCCTGATGAGTTTCGATAATCGCGGCACGCCCTCCCCGCGCGGCAATGACTGGCGCAAGATCGTCTATCGACAGGTCGGCATCCTGGCTCCGAAGGAGCAGGCCGCCGCGCTGAAGCAGGTCATGAAGGACCGTCCCTACATCGATGCCAAACGCGTCGGCATTTGGGGCTGGAGCGGCGGCGGCTCGATGACGCTCAATGCCATGTTCAAATTCCCTGAACTCTACAAGACCGGCATCTCCATCGCGCCCGTTCCGGATCAACGCCTCTACGACACGATCTATCAGGAACGCTACATGGGCCTGCCCAAGGACAACAAAGCCGGCTACAAGGACGGTTCAGCCATCAATTACGTCAAGGGGCTAAAAGGAAATCTCCTGCTCGTCCATGGCACCGGCGACGACAACGTCCACTTCCAGGGATTGGAAAAGCTCATCAACGAATTGATCGCCCACGGCAAGAAGTTCGAGATGATGGCCTATCCCAATCGCACCCACGCCATCCGCGAGGGCAAAGGCACCAGCCTCCACCTCCGCACGCTGATGACGGACTACCTGATGGAGAACTTGCCGGCCGGGGGGCGGTAAGCGCGCCGAAGTCATGACTCAAATCGTGTCCGATGGATAAACCATTGGTCAACAAGCATGGGAGGGAGAAAGAAAAGCCCCAATCCGGTGAACCTCATTTTCTGCCGGCCAGCAGGCGACGTGTATAGCTCGGAACAATACGCAGGAGACCAGGTATCGCGATTGTCCTGACCTCCCTGATTGTGACCAAGGTATTGGCCGCGCACTGACAACACGCTGTACACGACAAGATACAGCGCGATTACAACTAAGCACCCGACACCGCGCTTCGAGATCGGTTGAGCGCTTTTCCTGGCTGGTGTGGTCACGACTTGGGAACCGGTCGATCTCGGATTTGCACTGGACAGTCGCATGCTCCATCACTCCACCAGCGAGATCTCATACTTCCGGGCGACGGGCTGATTCGCCGCGTAGATCTTGTCCTCATACTCATTGCTCATTGCCGACAGTTTCACGAGCTCCGCGTCGAACTTCTCCATGAACTTGGCGAACGCCGCCGGGTCCTTCTTGTCGACTTCTTTGGATTGCTGGCCCTTCAGGCGGGAAAACTGATTCCGATAGGGCCGGACGGCCTTTTCGTTTCGTTCTTTGTTGAGCATCGCCACCTTGAGCGCCTGCTGATACTGCGGCGTCTTGTCGTTGCTCTGCAGCTCGATCTTCGCGCCCAACTGCGCGTGCGTGTATTGCCCCACGGCGACACCATCGATCTTCAGTTCATACTTGCCCGGCTTCAGCCCGCGGACGACCAACCGCTCGTTGCTCATCTTGTGGCCCGCCTTGGTCAGCTCATACCCCCGCGCGGCGTCGGGCGGCAACACCCAGGGCAGCGCGTTCGCCTTGAAGGTGAAGGACACGCCATTCTCATCGCCGGATGCGTCGGTCACTTTCCCGGTCTTGCCCGCGCTGACGCGCCACTTACCCCTGCCCAGATTCGCCGTGACCGCGCTGACGCCGCGCTGCGAGTTCATTTGCTCCAGGATTGCAAAGGCCATGATCGCCTGGCCGTTGGCGTCCGGATGCACGGCATCGGGAATCACCGTGAAATTCGGCTCCTTCAAGCGAACCTGGGTCGTGATCTGACCAAGCGGCGCCAGCATATCCACGTAGCCCATGCCTCGGTGGGTTGCCTCGTCGCGCAACCAGGTTCCGTAAAACGCCAACACGGCGTTGTAGTAGCGGGTCGCCAGCTTCACCTGCTCCGTGTCCTTGAGCCAGCGCGGCGGCTTGGCTCGCGCCACTCGCGAGTCGTACATCGACGGCCCCATCGCAATCGTCGTCGCCCCCAACTCGGAAAGTTGATCCATCAGTTTCGACATGTCTCGCTCATAAGCCGCGAAGATGTCGTGCTCAAAATGCCGATACGTGCCGTCATTCATGCCCAACAGGATGGTCACGTATTTCGGCTTGAACGCGGCGACGTCCCGATCGAACCGCCGCAAAGCATGGGTCGCCTTGTCGCCGCTCACGCCGGCGTTATGAAAGCGAATGCGCCGATCGGGATAGCGCGTGTAGAAGTAATCCTCCACATACTGTGTGTAGAGACACTGGTGAGTGATGCTGTCTCCGAGAAAAACAAAGGTATCGCCGTCGTTGAGTTCAATCGATGTGACAGGCTTTTTCAGCTCCGCTCCGAAGGCGACGGACGCGACGAGAAAAACAAGTGAGGCGAGGACTCTGATGGATCTTTTCATGTGATGATTTCGATGGAAGTGAGCGTGGAGTGTCAGGTAAGCGACACAAAACAGTCAAGCCGCTCGATGCGGCGGGGTGCGCCAGGGGCGCAGTTTGAATTTCAGGCTAGTTCTCGATTCGGTTTAATGGGCCAGTCTTGCCACATGACGGTAGGGATGCGCCCGTGCGCCATCAACGGACGGTCGCGTAGGCCGGCCAGACAATATCCTTCCCGTCCCAGAGTGGATCCAGCGCGTCGCCTTCTCCCTGTGTCGCGTCGCCACCGTCATCCACGCCATTCATGCCGGCCGAATACAGATGGAAAACGTCACCCGCGCTCCGACGATAAATGAGCGTCTTGCCAGTCATTGGATCGAGCATCGGTCGCGCAAGAAATTCGGGCGTCAACTCAGCCAACGTCTCCGGATAGACACCCGCCTTCAATCGATGCCGCTTCAATGCAAGCGCGGTGATCGCCAGGCGGTTCAACGTTTCCATCTGAAGTTTTCGCCGAATCAACGCATGCGTATTCAACAACGAGATCGCGCCGGAGAACAGGAACCGAGTCCGCTCGTACCAGCTCCGATCTTCTGATGGCAACCGCGCCGCGCCGCCAAGCCCTTCGGGCTCCTCCAGTTCATCAAACATCCTCCGTGTCTCCGGCGCGTTCCAGGAACTTTCAGCCGCCCGAAAGGCATCGACCAACTGCTTCCAGTGAGCGATCGAGTTATGCTCATCGTGTTCGGACCAGAGCAACCGCCAAAGCGCAACGTGCGCTTTACTCGTGTGGAACACACCGCCTCCGTTCGGCAGTAACTCATCCATGAGTTCAGCCATTTCCAAAGCCTTCCCCAGGTATTCCGGGGAATCTCTCAAACGACGAAATTCGGCAAACGTCATCGCCCGCTCCATTTCAATCGCCGCCAGCATCGGCTTCATGAAGCTCAACGACTCACACCGCTCCTGCAAGTCGCGCAACTGCGCATCCTCCCAGCCATCGTCCGCCAACAATTCCCAGATCGTTTCCGTGGCCGTTCGCGCAAAGTTGGCGCGCAACAGCTGGCTGATGATCAGACGTTCGTTCCTGGTCATTTCAACGAGCGCGAGTATCCGCGACGCGTAACGGTGGGCTTTCTCCCGTTCCCCCGCCCGCATGGCCGCCATCGCTCCGGTCGACAACCGTTTAATGAGCAACCGTATCTTTGTGTAGAAACCGGCTTTCAGGTCGCCGTAGAATCCGCCGCGATAATCAATCCCGCTGTCCAATCGTTTCCCATCCAGAATTGCAGGCAGCCTTTGTAGAAACGGCTCGGCCAACGCAATCGGCTCCTTGAGATCGCCCCAGCCGTAATCGCAAGATGTCTCAAAGATATCGTCTTCCTCCACAAATCGATCCTGTTTCCAGGCGACCGTTCCTTCACTTGGGCGATTGATTCGCAACGGCGTGGGAAATTGCCAGGTCGGCTCCATCGGATCCGGCTCCGGCAGCCCGTTCATCTCCTCCAGCAGCCCCTCCAACTCAGCCCGGCAATTCTCGTCCGCCGGAACGCGAGGCGGCTCCAGTTTATCAATGTCCAAAACCTCCCCCGCCGCCAGCATTTGTTCCTTCAGGTGGCTCATCATCGTTCGCCCCCGCCCCCGCTCGATCAGCGTCGAGACGACCGCCAACGCCAACATCGTCAAGATCGCGATCATGATTACTTTCTTCCTACGTCCCAACCTCGGTTTTATAGCTTTGGCATTCTCGGGTTCAGTCATCTAAACCAGAAAATAACAAAATCCCACGACCCTGCCGACTTCAATGCATTGCTCGAATCTGAAGATCGATTCCAGTTCGAAGTGAACCGATGCAACCGAATCGCCCCTTTTCTCCGGTCACACTCGGACGTGACTAATGCCTCCGACTGTTGTCCAATTCCACGCCGTGAACATCAACCAAAGCCAAACCGCCGCCTCTGCGGAAGGATCCGTCCGGCGATGGGTCCTCATCGGGATCAGTCTGATCGGGATCATCGTCATTGGGCTGATCGTCCAGCATCGCACGAGTAAAAACCGGGCGGACGCCGGCGTCGCCGCACTCAAGGCGAAAGGGCTGCCCGTCAATCTGGCGGAGTTGGACCTGTCCTACTCTGTGCCTCCGGGCTCGACCAATGCCGCCGATTTCTACAATCAGGCCTTTGGAGCCCTAATTTCCTACGACTGGAATTCCACCAATGCGCCAACTCATCATGAAGTCAAACTGGGAGCGCCTTACGCAACGGGAATGTTGCCCTTCCTCAAGCAATGGATCGCCACCAACCAAACGACCCTCAAACTCGTGCACGACGGAGCACGACATCCGGCCTGTCGCTATCCTAAGAATTACAACGCCGGCATCTACACACTGCTGCCCCACCTGGGCAAGTTGAAGAGCTGCGTCCAGCTTCTTTCCTGGGACGCCGTCCTGCGCGCCGAAGCGGGCGATCTCGACGGCGCCATTCACTCACTGGAATCCGCCTTCGCGCTCTCGGATTCACTGATTAACGCACCGGATATCATCGGCCATCTCGTTCGAACGGCCGGCCACGCAATCGTCAACATCCGGCTGGAAGAGATGATGAATCGGCATTCGTTCAGCGACGCGCAACTCGTCCGACTCGGGCGATTGTTCGAAGGCCGCGAAACTCCAGGCAATCTGCGCGTCGCCTTCTCGGGAGAGCTCTGCACGGGATTGGATGTCTTCACCAATCCCCAAAGCGCGCAAGCCGCCGTCTCCGGCGGCACGACGGGTGAAAGTATTGCGATCGCCGGATTAAAGGTTGCCGGTTTCTGGGAACGGGATCGGGAATTCTTCGTCGATGTTTATGCCGGCTACTTTAAGGCGGTCGCCCTCCCCTTCCCTGAAGCTCTGGAGAAGGCAGAGTTCATTGACACCAAGGTCGAATCGAACCCCGGCGGACTGCGCCGATATATCTCTGGTATGCTACTTTACGCCATTGGCGGGGTCATCGAAAAGGAAGCCCGCCGGGTCGCCATGTTGCGAATGACCCAAACCGCGATCGCAATTGAACGCTATCGCCTGGCAAATGGCGGGGCTTTACCGGAAACGCTTGAGCTCCTCGCGCCCGAGTTTCTCCCCTCGATTCTTCACGACCCCTTCGATGGCCAACCGCTTCGATACCGGCAATTGGACAAAGGCTACATCGTCTACTCGCTGGGACCGGACAAGGAGGACAATGAAGGCGATCTGGAGCCGGATGAAAGCCAGCCCAAGGACGAGCGATTTCGAATCTTCCGCTGACGGTTCACGCCACGCCGCTTATTGCGGAACCTGGCGGATGCGATAGAAGCGCTTGGTCTGCTGGATATACGGGGTCGGATCGACAACCGAAGCGGTGGAATCCGAAATGGTAATCTCGGTCAGCACGGTCCAGGAAATCAGATCGTCCGACACTTCGATTACGTATTTTTCACCCTGCACGCCCGCGAAATTGATGGTCGGATTCTCGGTCGCCGAAACGATCGGCGCGGTCCCGACTTCGATTGGCTCGCCACTGATGAGCATGGAGCCGCCGTCCACGGCAACTGGCACGGTCGCGCGAATCTTGAAGTCCGCCTTACCCGCGGTCTGGTTCTGAACCGCGAGATACCACACGCCGCTGATGTCCGAACCGTCGCCGCCCAACGGAATGACGATTCTCTCCGATCCGGAATCGGCGTTGGAACTGATCGCGTCGCTTACGGCCGCCGAAGGCAGATCCACCTTGCGCAGGAGCAGATCAGCGTCCGCCGACAGATCGTAGAGTTCGAACAGCGCCCGACTGGTGCCGGACGGAATCGTGAATCGGTAGAAACGCTTGAAGCTGTTGCAGGACGAGGCCGTTCCTTCGAGGGCCGTTCCATTGGCCAGTGTGAGGATGCTTTGGAGCAATTCATTGACGGTCACGGTA
Organism: Limisphaerales bacterium; assembly: GCA_047618185.1. GTDB lineage: Bacteria > Verrucomicrobiota > Verrucomicrobiia > Limisphaerales > JAYPEY01 > JAYPEY01. Next base: position 10,664 of record JBLHKZ010000055.1, on the reverse strand, counting down.
AAGGTCAGGGTCGCGCTCATGCTGGGCGCTCCGTCATCCGTAACGATCACGCTGATCTCGTGAGATACCGCGCCGCCAGGAGTCTCGAACGTAAACCGGCCGGTCGCCGCGTCGATGCTGGCTCCTTCGGGCGCGCCCGCGCCCAGGCTAAAGGTCAGTGTCTGCGTGGGCTGATCCTCGTCGAAGCCAAACAGGGTCAGGCTCAAGGTCTCGCACTCACTGATCGTCTGGTTGGAAATGGAGGCCAGCGTGGGCGCGTGATTCACTTCGTCCACCTGGACGGAGAATACTTGCGTCGCCGATAGGGCCGGCGCGCCGTTGTCTGTGACGCGAACGGTAATCGGGAACACACCCGGTCCCTGCGCCTCGGTCGGCGTCCAGCTAAAGACGCCGCTAACCGGATCGATTAACGCTCCGGCGGGCGCGCCTGCTTGAAGCGCGTAGGTCAGATTATTGGCGGGTTCGTCGGGATCCAAGGCCGCCGCGGTGAACGTGGCGAGGCTTCCTTCGTTGACGGTCCTGTCGGCGATCGCTTCCAGTGTCGGCGGGAGATTCACTTCATTGACCTGAATGCTGAAGGTCGCCGAATCGGACAAAGCTCCATCGCCATCGTCAGTGATGATTACGGTGACCTGATGTGTGCCCGGCCCTTGCGCCTCGGTGGGCGTCCAGGTGATCCGCCCATTCCCCGGATCAATCGCCAGCCCTGCCGGGGCGCCGGCGCCAAGACTGTAGGTCAGCCCGTTCGCGGGCAGATCCACATCAGAGGCAGCGGCGACAAAAGAGATTCCGGTCAGTTCGTCGCTGGAGAATCCGGCGATCACGCTCAGCGTCGGAGCGGTGTTCACCTCGCTCACGGTCACGGAGATCGTTTCTGAATCGCTTAGATTTCCGTCGCCATCGTCGGTGACGCGCACCGTGATGTTGTGGATGCCAGGTCCATCCGCTTCCGCCGGAGTCCAGGCGAACAATCCGGTTTGCGGATTGATTGACGCTCCCGCCGGCGCGCCCGCATCAAGGCTGAAGGTCAGCCCATTGGCAGGTTCGTCGCCATCTGTGGCCGAAGCCGCGAATGAAAGAACTGTCGCTTCCGGAATTGATCGCGCGCCAATCGCGGCAAGCGTCGGGGCGATGTTGGCCTCGGCGACGGCGACTGTGAAAGTCGTCGCTCCGCTGAGAGCGCCCTCGCCATCGTCGGTCGCGCGGACCGTCACCGGGTAATTTCCTGGGCCTTGGGCCTCTGTCGGCGTCCAACTAATCACGCCCGAATCGACGTCAAGCGTCATGCCGGCGGGCGCGCCTGCCTCCAGCGAATACGTAATCCTGTCCGCCGGGTCATCGTTGTCCGTGGCGGAGGCGGCAACTGTGAGCAAGGCGCCTTCGTCGATTGAGAGATCGGGAATGGCCGCCATGATCGGCGCGCTATTTGCATCGTTCACCGTAACGACAAATATTTCCAAATCCTCCAGAGGATCGTTCGCGTCATCGGTGACAACCACAGTGATGACATAGTCGCTGCCGCCCTGGCTTTCGCCAGGAGTCCACGTGAAGACGCCGGACTGCGGATGGATTGAAGCGCCCATCGGGACGCTGCCCGCGAGGGAGTAGGCAAATTGATTCGCCGGTGAGTCGGCGTCGCTGGTAGACGCGTTGACCGTCAGTTGCGTTCCTTCAGCGACAATTCGATTGGCGATAGACGCAAGCATTGGCGCGCTGTTGACCTCATCGACCGTCACACTAAACAGGGTCGCGGCGCTAAGGCCGCCTTCGCCATTATCGGTCGCCCGCACCGTAACCTGAAAGACATCCGGCCCCTGGGCTTCCGCAGGCGTCCACGAGATGGCGCCGGACGAGGCATTGATCGACATGCCCGCGGGTGCGCCCGCATCGAGACTGTAGGTCAACTGATTTGCGGGGAGATCCGCGTCCGTAGCCACAGCGGACAGCGAGAGCGTCGTCAGCTCATTGATTGTTCGGTCGCCGATCACGGCGATCTCGGGAGCGGTATTCACCTCGCCGACCGTCACCGAAAAGGTCTCCGTATCGCTCAACAATCCGGTTCCATCGTCGGTCACTCGGACGGTCACGGTGTGAGTGGCCGGTCCCTGCTCTTCCGAGGGAGTCCAGCTGATCGCGCCCGATCCCGCGTCGATCATCATGCCCGCCGGGGCTCCCGGTTCGAGGGTGTAAGTCAATTGATCGACGGGATCATCGGAATCGGTTGCGGAGAGCGTCAGGTTCAAGGCCGATCCCTCATTGACGCTCTGATTCTCAATCGCGGCCAAATCCGGTGCGCTGTTGTTGTCGATGACTTGAATGGTAAATGACTCCGTCCGGCTCAACAGGCCCGCGCCATTATCGGTCACACGCACCGTGACCGGAACGCTTGTTCCGCCATTCAACTCACCCGGCGACCAAGTGATCTCGCCTGTGGCGGGATGAATTGCCATGCCGACGGCGCCAGCCTCAAGCGTGAAGGTCAGTTCGTTCGCCGGCCGATCCGCGTCCACGGCCTCGACGACCAGGCTGTAGGCCTCGCCTTCCGAGATCGATCTGTCGCCAATGGTCGGGATCGTCGGCGCAACATTGATTTCGTTCACGGTAATGGAGATCGTCTCAAGGTCAGATTCGCCGGGAGCGCCATTGTCTGAAACTACGATGTCGAACGTGTGGACGCCGGGGCCCTGTTCTTCCGACGGAGTCCAGGTGAAATCACCGGTTTGCGGATGAATTGAAGCGCCCGTTGGAACAGTGCCAGCCAAGGTGAAGGTCAAGCCGTTCGCAGGGAGATCCACGTCCGACGCCGAAGCGGCGAATGCGACGTTCTGCTGCTCATTCACGGAAACATCCGCGAGGGCGGCAAGCGACGGAGGCGTATTCACTTCTCTGACGGTCACGGTGATCGTTTCCGAGTCGTCGAGAGTCCCGGCGCCGTCATCGGTCACACGAATCGTAATCGTATAATCGTCCGGGCCGTCGGCCTCGCCGGGAGCCCAATCGATCACGCCAGTGACCGGTTCAATCGTCATTCCAGCCGGCGCGCCAGGGTCAAGGCTGTAGGTCAGTAAGTTTCCTGGAAGGTCCGCGTCCTCGGCGTTCGGAGAAATCCGCAACGGCGATCCCTCATTGACCGCCACATCGCCGATCGGATCGAGGACCGGAGCGGCATTGACCTCTTCGACGGTCACGTTAAACGAAAGCATGTCACTCAAGCTCGGTGTTCCATTGTCTCGCACGCCGACTGTGACAACATGAATTCCCGGCCCCTGATCCTCGGTCGGCGTCCAGATGAGCTGGCCGTTCACCGGATTCAACGTCACGTTGGAGGGAGACGGAGATTCGATGCTGTATAGCAGCGAGTCTGCTGGCAGATCGGAATCGCTGGCCGAAAGCGTCACGATCAGAGACTCGCCTTCCGCGACAGTTTTGTCGGAGATGGGATCGAACGCCGGCGGCTGATTTACATCACCGACTGAGATCGTGAAGGTCTGACTGAAGCTCATGGCTGGCGATCCGTTATCGGTCACCTTCACCGTGACTCGATGGACCGCGGTCCCTTGCGTTTCACTCGGCGTCCAGCTGAAAACGCCGCTGATAGGATCGATCGCCACTCCTGCAGGAGCTTCCACCAGTGAGAAAATTAACATGTCTGCGGGAAGATCCTCGTCATTGGCCGAGACCGTGAACGCAAGGTTGGAGCCTTCGGGAATGCTCTTGCCGCCGATCGGCATCAAAACGGGCGGCGAATTAGCGTCGACGACCGTGATGTTAATCACACCCGTGTCGGAAAAGATCGGGTTTCCGTCATCCGTGACTCGAATGGGGATCTGAACGTTCAAGGGACCGTCCACTTCGCCCGAAGCCCACGAGAGCGCGCCGGTGAGCGGGTTGAGCGCTACGCCGCTGGGAGCGCCGGGCTCCAGGCTGAAAATGAGGCGGTTGCTCGGCAAATCGGGATCGAAGACCGGAATGGTCACCGAAAGACTCCCCCCTTCGGTGATGGCCTGCACAGGAAGCGCCCCCAGGATTGGCGCGCTGTTGATCTCGGCGACCGAGACGGTAAAGCTCGCTCCTCCCAACAGTGGAGGCTCTCCATCGTCGCCGGCGAGGACATAGATCGTGTAAACTCCAGGGCCCTGCGCCTCAGTGACCGTCCAATTGAACTCGCCCGTGAGAGAATCGATGGAGGCGCCTGCCGGGCTGCCGGCGCCGAGCGCGAAGTTGATGTTGTTCACGGGCACATCCGAATCCGACGCCGTCGCGGTAAAGTTGATGACCGCCCCTTCATCTACGGCAATGTCCGGCAAAAACGCCACCGTGGGCGCAGCGTTCACTTCATCCACCTGAATGTCGAAAGCGGTCGAATCCTCGAAGGCCGGATTTCCACCGTCGTTGACGATCACCTCGACAGAGTAGACGGCGGGGCCTTGCGCTTCTGTCGGCGTCCAATTGATTTCACCGGAATTCGGATTGATGATCATGCCCGTAGGCGCGCCGACGATTTGGTAAAGCAAACTCTGAACCGGCAGATCGGGGTCTGTCGCGGAGCTGAAGATGGTCAGCGTTTGGCCTTCGGCGACAACCTGATTGCCGATCGGTGAAATGACTGGCGGAAGGTTATGCTCAAGGACGGTCACGCTGAAACGCTGAATGGCGTTCTTGTTTGGAAAGCCATTATCCGTGACCACGACGCCGATGGCATAAATGCCCGGCCCCTGCGCCTCCGAAGGCGTCCAGTCGATGATGCCGGTGTCGGCGTCCAGGGTCATACCCGCGGGCGGGAGAGTTTCAAAACTGTAGACCAGCTGATTCAACGGGACGTCCACATCCGAGGCGGAATTGGTGATTCGCAGGGTGGTGAGTTCCAACAGGGTCTCATCCTCGACCAGCGTCAGCGCCGGGGGCGAATTCACCTCGGCGACGGCCACGTCAAAAGTCGCGGTCGCGCTCATCGCGGGAACGCCGTTATCGGTGACCGTAACCGTGAAGGTGTGGGGTTGGCCGCCGTCCGCCTCGCCGGGCGTCCAAGTGATCACGCCAAGGTTGGAACTGATCGCCGCTCCAGCGGGAGCCTGCGTCAGTTCGTAGCTCAAACTATTCGCCGGGATATCACCGTCGTTCGCCGTGCCGACCAAGGTCAACAGCACGCCTTCATCGACCAGCGGGCTGCCGAATCCAGGCAACACCGGCGCCGAGTTCAGCTCTTTCACCACGATGTTGAACGTCTCGGTCGCACTGAGCGGCGGGATGCCGCTGTCGGTCACCTTGATCGTGACTGGATGCGTTCCTGGACCGTCGGCTTCGCCCGGCATCCAGGTAAACAAGCCGCTTTGCGTGTCGATCGCCACGCCGAACGGCCCGGCCGTCAGGGTGTAGATCAGCGGTGTATTGGGATCGGTGGCGGCGGCGGTGAATGAAAGCGAGCCGCCTTCATTCAGCGAGAAATCAGCGATCGGACTCACGACCGGCACGGCATTTTCGCCGATGATTTCAATATCGTATGCGGCGGCGCCGGCTCCAACGTTTTGAATGGAGGCGTACCAGGTTCCCACCATGACGGGCAGCTCCACACTCGTTTCGATCGTCGTTCGGTCGTAGCTCACGCCTGTGAGGGTTTTCTCGAAATCGAAGTTGGCCGCATCGGGAACCGTTCCATTGCGCAAGCGAAGCACGATATCGCCAGTCAGATCTTTGACGTCGAAATGCACACGCGGCTCGCCGGGAAAGACGTTGAATTGAAACAGATCGGTTGCCGAAGAAGCTGCGGGCAGCGAACTGGCCACCGGCCCTCCTGAGCGCGCGGCGAAAGTCGTCGCGGTGCTGTTGAAGGTCACGTTAATTTCAAAATCATGGGTCTCGGTGGTGTTATCGTTGACGACGGCCAGAAAGAACCGTTGGCCCGGCACAAGATCAGGGAGTCCGCCGGCGCTGCCGCTGCTCAAGAGCGTGTAGGGCTGGATGGCCGCGCCCACATCGTCCGGCGTCAGCAACTGGCCAAACAAAATCGAGGGAATCGGCAGGCTGTTCTGACCGAACCACAAATCAATCGGACCGCCCGTGGAACTGCGAAGATCGATCCTCGCCTCACTCGCGGTGAAGGGAACATGGACGATGAAGTACCGAACGTCCGTGGTTTCAACCTGAGACACAATGGGATTCATGTGGGTCAGCGGAAACGCGGTTCCGTCGGGAACGGTCAGATCGAGCTGCAATTGCCAGGAAAGCAATTCGGGCATGCCATTGGCGCCGCCCGTGCGTCCGTCCCAGATCTCCAGACGCCAGTTGCCGGTCGCGCTTTCGCCGATGAATGCGTCCAATGACTCCTCGGGCAGCATGTCCTCCTTCACCTGATAGCGCATCAGCAGCAGGTCCTCGCCGACTGCGCTGGCGCTCGGTTCGACCAGTCCGGTGATGTAAACTTCAAAACCGTCGGTCGTAATGGCGTTGAACGAGACGTCATCTCCAGCCGCGTCTAGGCCCGTATATACGGTGACTCCGTTGTAAGGCGCCGAGGGAATGTTTTGTAGGCTTCCATCCTCCAGGATTTCATACATGACGCCGTCACGATCGATATCCGACGGGACGACGCGAATGGGAACGTCCACCTGGCTGAAGTTGGGCATGGCGGCGGTGAAATTGATGGTTCCCGAGACGGCGTTGACGGCGTCGACGATGGTTTGCGGCGATGTCACGCCATTGCCGAAGCGGACTTCAATCACGCCCGCCACGTCTGCCGCGGTCGCAACGTCGGCGAGAATAGTCGCATCGGCGATCAGCTCAATATTGATGCCGTCGTTTGCCGCGCCAGCCGCGACATCTGTGTGGGTGAACAGGATTCCTGACCGCGGCGACGTCTCGTGGCTGACCGCGACGGTCACACTGGAGGCGTCAACGCCCGCCATGCCGTCCGCGGTTACGCCGGTGAAACTGGCGCTGCCAACGTTATTGGCCGCGGATCCGACCACGTAGATGCGGTTTCCGAAGGGCAGGACTCCGTTGAATTCCTCCTCCAGGCCGGCCGCGCCGTAAGTTCTCGTCCAGACGACGGCGCCGGTGAGATCCAGTTTCACCACCAGAGCATTGGCGTTGGGGCCTCCAATTCCGTTGACCATGCCGACGGCATAGACAGCGTCGTTCAGAACGGTAATGCCATTGAACTGTCCCAGGGCGTTGAATGTGTAGGTCCACTGCGGCACAAGGCTGGAGTCCAGAGCCATGACGTAGGGATTGATCGTTCCTCCGTCGGCGTTGGCGCCCGCGACATACACCACGCCGTTGCGCTCGGTCACATCGTAACCGGCGCTGAAGGCATCCGCCGTCATGTTGAAAAGGTCGTTCGTATGAAATTGGAATATGCCTGCGGTGTTCATTTTGGAGAGGAACATCCGCCCGGGGTTGTTCGAGTTCTCGGCCGCCACGCCAGTGATATAGACATATTCCACGCCGCTTTCTGTCGCGGAGGCGACGCCAAACGCCTCCTCCTCGTTCGCAAAGTTGGACCCGGCGCCGTTCGCATGCGGCCAAAACAATCCTTCCTGGAAGTCCGGGATCTGCTGATGAAAATCCGCGCCCTGCGCCTCGGTCGCATTGATCGAGGGATCATCGAATGGGAATCGGGCGACGACGCCTTTAGCTTCCTTGTTGGCGACGCCTATTTGCGGGTCCTGTGTGGCGGTGTAGCTCCTGCCAACAGCAAAAACTCCAACGCTCGTAGCCGCCACGTCATTGAACCTGGTCCCGCCACGAAGATCCGGCCAATTCAAGCTGTAGAACGGCGTTGCGTCCTCGCGCAGGGGCGTCGCAAATTGAGCGACTATGCCGTTTTCTGCGCGAGCGGAGGTGCTGCCGACCGCGAATACACGTCCGTCGATCGAGGTGATTCCCGTGCCAATCTGGTCGGCGTTGGGCTGCACGCCGGGATCCGGATTCAAAGTGAACACATAGTCCCATACCGTCCCAGTAGTGCCCGAACCCTCATTGACGATAATGACAAGTTCGGCGTCGGAAGAATTGTAGGCATAGGTCTCTGTCCGGCGTCTGCGAAGAGGCGGAGTGCTTTGACGGCGTCCCCATACATAGGTCGAATTGACGCCCTGAGACATCAAGTCGATCGGGTTGCCGCCACCGTCATCCAATTGAAACTCGCCCGTTACGTTATTGTAGGTGAGCACTGTATAAAGCGTATCGGTCATCAAGGGCATTGGCAGATCCGTGCCGTAAGCGAGCGATCCGATCGCGGGAAATGGCGAATTGATCAGGAACAGCTCATCACCAACGATAAACGGGTTTCCCGACGCGATCATTGTTTCGGCGGCGAGATCCACATCGGCGGGGTCGATGAGAGCGAAATTCGCGCCCAATGGGTAAGCCAGACTCGTTCGAAATCCAGTATCGCCGATCTGAGTCAAGACCCCGCCGCTTCGTTCATAAACCGTGATGCGATCGGGTTGCGTGCGGAACTCAAAATCCACGTCGATTGTCCCGACCGGCTGATTCCCGAGCGGGACGATAAACACCGCTTCATCCGCGTTGCCTGTGGTGTCCGCCCCCGTGAGGTCCCATCCGGTATCCACCAGGAAATTGGTGGCCAGGGGCTTGGGCTGGACGAACGTGAGGAACGATTCATTCGTGACCAGCTTGATCGGCGTCTTGGCTAGATTAAGGTCCTCATTGAAGGTGGCGTAGACGAACTCCCCGTCGGCCTCGCCGACGCCATAGCCATTGGTAAACCAACGACCGCGATTCTCCGCCAGCAGCACATCGGTGCCGCTGGGACTGACGAGCCGCATGGCCAGATCGGAGGCTCGCGGATGATCGATACGGAATCCAGCTCGCACCGCAACCACCTGACGATTGTTCACCGTGACCGGAATCTGCGCGACGAGTGAATTGGTCCTGGCATCATCCAGGATCGTCATCTGGGTGGAGTTGAAGTGCGTCAGCTTGGGCACGGCTCCAAAGTTAATCACTCCATCGTAATCAACGGTGAAATCAATGCACATCGGCGCCGCAGATCCGGTGTGCTCCAGGCGGATAAAATAGCGGCCCGGATTCAAGGCCGGCGTGTCGCTGACGGTAATGGTGAACGTGCCGCCCGGAGGTTGAATCACGGCGAAATGATCGAAGGTGATGGAGGTCGGAACTTCATCGCGCCTCACGTACAGGTTCAGCGGACCGAGCGTCGCCGGGTCGATGGCGACATTAATGCTGAACGAGACGGCTCCCGCGGGCACGTTGACGGCGTCGACCCAGGAGTTGGAGGTGCAAACCGTCACCCTTCGAGGCATGCCGTTGATGCCATCGTCAAAGGGATCGTCCTCGACGACGGGCTCCACCCAGAGTGAGACCGCGTCGACCGTTCCAGTATGAAGGAGCTGGTTGTCGCTGACGACAAATCTCCACAGGCCAAAACCCTCCTGCCCGACAAACGAATCCAACGTTCGCGGACCGTCGGAACGGGTTGCAGGGCCGCTGAGATCGTAATAGGGAGGCAGCAAAGTCGGGTTGGCGGACGGATACATCACATTACCCTCCTCGCTATCATCGAAAATATAGGTGATTCCGTTGCGCGCGTCGTCGCCTCGATGATTCAAGACCGTCGCGCGGGGAATCTCATCGATCGGTCCGTTGTCGATAAACAGTTCGGCCACCAAATCGCCCATGAGCTGGTGGGTGATCGAAAGGTTGGTCACTGTCACCCGCCGGACATCCCGCATGTTGGGATTGAAGAAGAAGACTTCATTCCCATCGGGCTGTTGCGGCGTTCCGTCCGGAATCGGCACGGCAAATCCTTCGAGCAGGATCGGGTCGTCGGGACCGCCCCCACCCGGCGGAGGCGGAAAGAATCTCGCGAAGAAGGAGAACTCCGCGCCCATCTGATCCTCCGATTTGACGCCAATGTAGAAAATATCCCCCACGGCCGAACCGTTGACTTCGACAACTTCCGTGCCGCCTCGGCTCAGCGACTTAATCGAAGCGGTCAACGCGGCTTCGTCCAGATTGGTCAGTCCGGAATCCGTCGAGACATACAAGTCAACATCGGCGTCGTCATTCCTGGGCTCGGAAAGATTCAACGGCCGGAAGGTAGCGAACAGCCCGCGGGTGGCATTCTCACTGGCGGGCACATTATTGGTCACCGCGAAGAACACCCATTGATTGGTCGTGCCATAGGACGTCATGCCGTTGACGGCGACCGTGTTCGTTTCGCCAATGAGGGCAGAGTTGGCCCCGGCGCGATGGTCCGCGGTGGCGACGCCGTTGGTGTCCATGACATCAATGCCGGAAAACCGATGCGCCGCAGCGGGCGTATCGCCAAGGAAATTGGTCAGGACGTTGGGCGCCGCCGGCATCGTCAGGCCGCCCGCGAATTCACCGTTGGCCGAGGAGACAACCAGGGCGTAGTCCTGAGTGATGTCGTTCGTATGATCACTGACAGCCGCGACGTTAACGCGATTGCCGATCACGTAGACTTTGAAGGTCATGTCCAATGGCGCGTTCAGATAGATGTTCTCAACATTGTTGATCACATCGTTGGTCGCGATGGCTCCCGGAATCGGCATGCCGGTGGTCGGATCAAGGAATTGGTTGGTCGCGCCAACGACTTCGGAGAAATCGCCTGAGCCGTTGAAGGAGTTGCCGCGATAGATATCGCCGGTCAATACGTT
>JBLHKZ010000054.1:0-25851 GCA_047618185.1 Limisphaerales bacterium | reverse complement strand
CAACGGCAGGGTCTGCTGCCGACCGACCTGATCCTGTCCACCTATGACTTGTTCGCGGAGGACGAGGAAGAAGAAGAATAGAACAGCTAAATTTATGAGTAATCTAACGGGAATGAACATAAGACGGAGCCTCTGCTTGGGATTGGCTCTCTCGATGGGCGCGTTTGCCTCACAGGCGATCGATCTGGAGCGCACGGGGCCGAAAAAACCTTCGAAGAGCGATAGCGAAGGAGTGGTCGCCACCCCCGCGCCGCCAGCGTTTACTGAGGGCAAGGGAGATGCGGCGACCGCCGCCGGGCCGGCTTTGAAGGGAATCGTTGTCGTCAAATCGCGCGCTGAGGTGAAGAAGTCCGGCGATCTGGCCGTGACGGGGGTAACGATCGGCGCCGGGGATGCTCTGGATATGCTGCGCGGCGAAGACTTCGCATTTCTTATGGAGAGTTTCATTGGTGAACGGGTCTCCGAAGCGAACATTAAAAATATCCAGCGTGAGATTATTCTCTATTACCGAAGCCGCGGACGTTCCGTGGTCGACGTGGTGGTTCCCGAACAGACATCGATCGGCGCTGGCGTACTGCAGATCTTTGTGCTGGAGGCGGTCTTGGGGAATGTGTCCGTCGAAGGCAATCGCTGGACCAAGCCAGAACGAGTCTCGAAGAACCTGCATCTTGAGGAAGGCACTCCGATCGACACGAAGCAATTGCTGGCCGACATCAATTGGCTCAATTCGAATCCGGGCCGCGAGATATCGACCTCGCTGAAACCTGGATCGAACCTGGGAGAGGCCGATGTTGTTTTGCAAATCGATGAAAACCGTCCCTATCGTGTTTTCGCCGGCATCGAGAACACCGGGCCGCGATTTACGGGAAGTGAGCGGTTCTTTGTCGGCGGCAATTGGTATAACGCCTTTGGTGTCGATCACCGACTCAGTTATCAATACACGTCCGATGTGGAGCTGCAATTTCTCCGGGCGCATTCCGCCAGCTATGAAATTCCGCTGCCGTGGCGTCATACGGTGACTGTCTTCGGCGGCTATGCCGACGCGACATCCGATTTTCCGGCGAGCGCGGTGGTGCAGAAGGGCAGCAGTTGGCAGACGAGTCTTCGTTATAATTTGCCGCTCCCGAAAATACGAACCTATGGGCACGATTTGAGCCTCGGCTTCGATTTCAAGCGCTTCAATAACAACCTTGAATTCGGAGGCACTCGGGTGTTCGGCACCGATGTTGATGTGGCGCAATTTACAGCGCAATACCGCGGTTCGCTGCCGGATCGATTTGGCGCGACGAGCGCAAGCATTGCCGGTTACTACAGCCCGGGGGGCCTGCTTGGCGATAATAACGACGACGCCAGCTTTGGTGTGGCTCGGTCCGGATCGGAGGCGGAGTATATGTATGGGCGCGGCAGTCTGGAGAGGCACACCAAATTGCCGAAGGGATTCGGCTGGCGCGTGCGGGCGCAGGGACAGATTGCCGATGGCAATCTTCAGTCCAGCGAACAGCTCGGACTGGGCGGCTACTCAACCGTTCGCGGTTACGACGAGCGCGAGAGTAACGGCGACGCGGGATTTGTAGTCTCGAACGAGGTCCATTTCCCAGCGTTTTCACCCGGCAGGCTCATTGATCCGGAAGCCATCGACCGCGCTGTCTTCCTGGCGTTCTACGATTACGGTCAGGTCGAACCCCACGATATTCCGGCGGCGGTCGTCGGCATGGATTCTCATGTCATTATGGAATCGGCCGGATTTGGCTTTCGTTACTCTATTTCGAAGAGCCTTTCACTGCGGTTCGACTACGGTTGGCAATTGCGCAATTCTGGAATCCTGACAGGGCCGGGCGGCCCCAGGCCCAACAACTCGCGCGGCCATGTTTCCGCGACGTTTAGTTTCTAGAACTCATTTCGCGAAACTTGATTTTCAGGAAGGGCCTCGGTGTCAACCGAGGTACTTTTTTGCCTAAATTTGAGCTCTGATCTTCACGTGGTCGCCAATCGAGTTGATGGGTTCATACAGTCTGATTCGAAATTCTCTCCAACATGAAACTCACGGTAATAATACCGGTTTACAACGAAGAGAAGACGGTCGTCGATGTGATCGAACAGGTTCGGCGGTGCGGGGCGCAGTCGCTTCAGATTGTCATTGTGAACGATTGTTCGAGCGACGGCACGAAAGCGGCATTGGAGAAACTCCCGGAGGCCGACGATCTATTGATCGTTCATCACGAAAGGAATCGTGGGAAAGGCGCGGCGATACGAACGGCGCAACCTTTGGTTGAGGGTGACGTCATGGTGATTCAGGACGCGGATATGGAATATTCTCCCGATGAATTTCCGGCGATGCTGCGACTGATCGAAAACGGTCTTGCAGACGCAGTATTTGGGAGTCGCTATTCGGGACGCGAAATCCTGGTTGATGGGTTTTGGCACTATGTGGCGAACAAATTCCTCACGACCCTCTCAAATATGTTTTCGAACATCCATCTCACCGATATGGAGACATGCTATAAGATGGTCCGCGCTGATTTGTTCAAGGACTTGAGTCTGGAGTGCGATCGGTTTGGGATTGAGCCTGAGTTGACGGCGAAGCTGGCGCGTCGGAAATGCCGCATTTACGAAGTCCCGATTTCCTACAAGGCCCGGCGTTTCGACGAGGGCAAGAAGATCGGCTGGAAGGACGGCGTTGCGGCGATCTGGTACATCTTTAAATACAATATCCTGAGCCGGGAACGAAGGCGTCCAAAGGCGGCTGACAAGAGTGGGGCAACGGCCACAAGCGGGGACTCAAAGAAGGCAAAGGCAGCGAAAGATTGAAATGAGCGCAGTGCAGGATTTGTAATGCGAGATAATTGAACACGGGGAAACCCACCCCTGACCCCTTCGACAAGCTTAGGACAGGCTCTCCTTGGAGCTGTGCATTACCCACAAGTTTTCGAAACGGTCGCATTCGAATCCCAACGGGATTCTGCCCCAAAGCCCAGGGTTGGGAGGCACGACCTACCCTGGGAACAAAGTTTAAAAAGGCATTTTCAACGCCGAAGGTGTTGCGCCACTCATCGGCCATTTGGGCGCAACCCGGGTGGGGTTGTTTCGAACAGGGGCCTAAAACCCAAGGGAGGGCAGCCGCTGTCGCGGAAGGCCAACCTTGGGCTGGAGGGCGTAATCCCGTTGGGATAAGGGGAAACGAGGCCGCGCCGTAGATTGCTAACTTGAGGGGAAAGCACAGTCTCCTCGGAGGGCCTGTCCTGAGCTTGTCGAAGGGGTTAGGGGTGAATGCTACCTTGATGCAAATATCGATTCCCAAAACCTGATCCGCGTCCGATTGAAACTTGAATTGAGTTTCATGCTTCAGCTTGAAATGATTTTACAACCTCGCCTGAATTGTCAACGCGGGGTCGGAATCAGGGCGTAGACACGGACGGCGCGTCCATGGATGCGGTCGATTCGCGTTGCGTCGAACTGGGCCAGTTGCATAAAGCGATTTGGACGCGTCGCGACGGCTTTTTGAAGGAGGTCATGATGTTCCACCCTTTTCGCCTTCCGCATGGAGTTGTCCAGAATGAGAATCTGGATCTTTTCCTTTTCGAGTAGTTCGATCAGGGCGTCGACGCTGTCCAGTTTCGATTGGTATTCGCTTCCGCTCCAGTTGCTATCCCCCAGCAGTTTGCTGGCTCTCCGAACCGTGTGTCCCATGCGTTTCTCTCGCATCGCAACTTCGGAAATGAGCATGCCTTCTCCGGACGCGTCAGAGGAAACCAGGACGATGGATTCCGCGAATTCGGGATCGCTGACAACGATGGCGGCGGGGCCTTCAAACCCGGAGTATCCCTTGTTCTTTGGACTGAAGGGATGGATGAGAAACGATATTGTGACGCCGGTCAGAATGGCGGCGAACGCCGGGAATGGGGCGAGGCGCGACCTGAGCCGCTCGATGAGCCAGCCGCCGCCGGCGATTGTGAACATCATGATCGGCGGCAGCGCCATGACCAGATGACGGGGCTCCATTCCACACGGCACGAGGGGTTGTAGCAGCAGGACTGCGAACATGAGGGCGCCGGCGGCGGCCCACTTGCCGGAAAGTTCATTTCGTTTCGCCGGCGCAAACAGGCGAACCGCAACTCCGATAAAAAGGAGCGCGAGCAGCGCCGCTCCGAGGGCCAAATTGAGCTTGTTGGCATAGTAGGGGATGGAGTCGCGGACGAATTCAGACCACGGAGCGTCGACCCAACCTGCTTTTGCCTTATCGAGCGTGAAGAGGGTCCATGGCGCGCAAAGGACGGCGACTATCGCGGCGGAACTCCAGAAAGCGACTCGCTTGAGCAACCCAAATTTGCGGCACAGGATGAGCGCGATTGGAGGGACGAAGGCCAGATAGAGCCCGGATCCTTTTGTGAGAATTGCCGCTGATGCGAAAAGTCCGAAGAAGATGGAGCGGCTGGCCTTTTCATCATCGAGATATTTTCCGAAGCAAAGCGTTGCGATGAAGGCGAGCAGCGCAATCGGGATTTCGGTCATTACCAGACTGGAGTATTTTTGGATCAGGGGCAGGGCGAGAAACAACTGCGTCCCAAAGAGCGCCAGCAACGGGCCAAAGTCCTTTTTGGCGGAGTGGAAAATGAGTTGAGCCAGGAGGGCGGTAAGAAAGGCCATCAGCAGCAGCACGGATGTTCGCGACGGAGAGAAGGGCAGAGTCCAGGCGGCCTGAATCATGTAGAAAAACGGCGGCCAGTTGCCGAGGGCGACTTTGGGATAGTGGTCGTAGTATTCTTCCGCGAAGCGCATGGGATGCCCGGGGATCCCTTCGGCGATGTAGTCGCGGATCATCAGGCCGGTGACGTAGTGGGCGGCTTCGTCCGGGTGCGCGCCAAACTCACTTTCATAGGTGTCGCCCAGATTCTGGTAGGCGACCACTACGGCGAAGAGCGAGATGAAAATGGCGATTTCGTGTTTCCAATTGAGGCAGCCAAGCGTGGCTTTGATGGCGTTGAGAATCTTTTTCATGCCGGAAATTGATCAATGCGGGCGTTGGGCCGCGCGGGGTAATTGTCGCGAAACGGTTTCGTTTGGCGATGAATTTCAGTTGGAGGCAGGCAATTCGATCACGGCGACGACCGCCCGGTGCTGTGATTGCCGGTTGGGCTCGACGCGACAGTCGGCCGGGCGGAGGCCCTCCCCGCAGAGGACGTAGTCGAGCCGCATCCAGGGACCGAACAGCGCGAGGGGGTTGCGGGTCTTGCCCGGCATCGTGAATCCGTAACCGCGCCCACTGTCCTCGAAGGCGTCGCTGAGGTTTCGCGTCATGCGATGGTACACGCGGCCATGGTTGGGCATATTGAAGTCTCCCACGGCCAGCTTCGGACGCGGATCGTTTTCGATGACTTCGGCCAGCGCGTCGGCGAACTCCACGCGGAGATTCCAGGATTCCTGATAGCGGTCGCGGACTTCGCCAAAGTAGGAGCCGGCCCAGCCGATGACGCCGAGAGCCAGGCCTCGACCGCGAAGTTTGCTCAGATCGCTTCGCGGCGAGGGAATGTGGATATTGTAGATGACAATAGGCGCTCCGTTGATCTCGATCTCAAACCATGCCGCCGCCGGTTTTCCGAGCCAGGTTGCTTCGCGCACGACGCCGGATTTCAGAATTGGGTATTTGCTGATCAGCGTAAATTCCCCGACGGCGACGACGTGACGATCGGGGTAGGCCGCAGCGAACTGACGCTCGCGGCCGGCTTCCTGAAGGGCGATGACATCGGGTTGTTCCTGTTCGATAAAAGGCGTCAGGCTGGTTTTTCCTTTCTGGCCGATGTTGTTGACCACGATCTTCAACGACGGGCCCTCGGGTTTCGATCCGCCGGTCCAATTGTAGTCCATGTAGCCGAGCAGGAGAATGAGGACGCAGGGAATGTAGACGAGCGTCCAGCGGGGGCAGAACAGCAGGCAGAGCGGGACGAGCGGGATCAAGGGCAACAGCCAGCCCAGGGGCGGCGCATAAAGAAAGAACGCGAGTGTGAGGTTGTGCTCGCCGTGATATTCCAACGCGAGGAGGATCAGGCAGAGGGAGACCGTGTAGGCGATCGTGGTGAAGATCAGCAGTCTGCGAATCCATTTCAGTAGCCACTGGAAAGCGCCGGTTGGATTTTTGCGGTCACGCCACAGCCGATCGAGCTTGTCGAGCAGTCGGTCGACCGGCGTCGGGCCGTTCTCCTGGGAGTCGTTGCGTTGCGGTTTTGAGTCCGTCATGAATCGGTTTGGCAAGACGATGCTGCGATCGACTTGCCGCAGCCCGGAGTGTGGGAGAAAAGTGCGCTCGGGTGAAGTTCTATTGAAACGCTGGCGGCGCTGACGGGCGTGATCGGAAGTGGCCGGCGGATAGATGCCGAATCCGAGGCAAGCTCGGACGAACCCACCCCGATCCTGTCCTTAACTCCTCCGAGGAGGGGAATGGCACTGGAGGCATGCCAAACGCGCTGTTCCCCTTTCGGGAGGGGATATTTCACCCCGCCGACGAAGGAGGATTTAAGGGTGGAAATCGGGATGGGTTCGCTCAATTTAGCCTCTGTCGCCCGTCGCCCGTCGCCCGTCGCTTCCAATCGCGTCCCCGGCTGGCGCGCCGGGTCTATTTTCCTTTGCTTGAACGATTCGGACGATTAAATTGCTCATTCGTCATTACTCGGCCGATGCCCTTCATTTCGGAGAAAGCGCTGTGAAAATTCAGGTAAGCATTACAGTAAACGGAACCGTCCATCAGGAGGAGATTGAACCCCGCACTCTGCTCGCGCATTTCCTGCGCGAAAACTGCAAGCTGACCGGAACGCACGTTGGCTGCGAGACGAGCATCTGTGGAGCCTGCACCGTGTTGCTCAACGGCGAGACGGTGAAGTCCTGCGCGATTCTCGCGGTTCAGGCAAACGGGGCGGAAATCACGACCATCGAGGGCGTCGCTGACGGCGACAAGCTACACCCGGTTCAGGAGGGATTCTGGAAATGCCACGGCCTACAGTGCGGCTATTGCACCCCGGGCATGATTCTCTCGACCGTTCAGCTGTTGAAGCGGAACGCTCGCCCGACGCGCGAGGAGATCGCGCACGGATTGGAGGGTAATCTCTGCCGCTGCACGGGCTATTCCCACATCATCGACGCGGTGGATTACGCGGCGAAGAAAATGGCGAAAACCAAATAACCGATTTCAAGTCATGGCAGCCACACGCAAACCGAAACCGAATGTTGGCAGGTCGATTCCGCGCGTAGAGGACGAGCGCCTGATCAAGGGCATCGCCACCTATGTGGACGACATCAGAATGCCGGGCATGTTGCATGCCGTAGTGTTGCGCAGCCCCTACGCACACGCGCGGATCAAGGGCATCGATGTCTCGGCGGCGAAGGCTCTTGCCGGCGTTGCGGACGTGTTGGTCGGCTCGGATGTGAACGCGCATTGCGGCGTCGTGCCCGGAGGAGGGGACATGCCGGATCTCAAACAGCCGACCCACCATGTCCTGGCAGGAAAGCGCGCCTATTTTGTGGGGCACGCGGTGGCCGTTGTATTGGCGGATGATCGTTACATAGCGCGCGACGCCATGGATCTGATTGAGGTGGACTACGATCCGTTGGACGTTGTCGCCGATCCAGTGAAAGCGTTGGAGAAGGGTTCGCCGCTGACCCATCCGGAATTGAAGACAAATGTCGCGTTCACCTGGAAGCATGGAGATGGCGACATCGTGGAAGCTTTCAACGAGGCGGATCACGTCATCAAGCAGCGCATCGTTCACCAGCGCCTGACGCCGATGGCGATTGAGCCTCGTGGCTGCGTCGCGTCCTATCACGCGGGCGATGAGAACATGACATTGTGGACGTCCACACAGATTCCGCATCTCATACGGACGCTGCTGCCCGGAATGATTGGCGTGCCGGAGAACAAGTTACGCATTGTCGCTCCGGAAGTGGGCGGCGCCTTTGGCTCCAAATTGAATCTTTACGCGGAGGAGGCTCTTTGTTGTCACCTCGCCAAACGCATGGGCGTTCCCGTGAAATGGATCGAGTCCCGTCGTGAGAACGCCGCGACGACGATTCACGGACGCGACCAGTTGGGAGATTATGAAGTCGCGGTGAAGAATGACGGCACCGTGCTCGCGATCAAGGCGACGACCATCGCGGATATTGGGTCCTACATGCAGCTGAACACTCACGCGATTCCGACGTTGACTGGATTCATGCTGAGCGGTTGCTACAAGCTGAAGGCCGTGCGGATGGATCTCACCGCAGTCTACACGCACAAGATGGCGACCGACGCCTACCGCGGCGCGGGGCGTCCCGAGGCGACCTACACGATCGAGCGTCTGATGGACATCATCGCCTGCGAGTTGGGCCTCGATCCAGTGAAAGTAAGGTTGAAGAATTTCCCGAAACCCAGTGAGTTTCCGTTCAACACCGCTTGCGGGCTGACCTATGACAGCGGTAACTACCAGGGTTCTCTGAAGAAGGCGCAGCAGTTGGCCAAATGGAGTCAGCTTCTCAAGCAGCGGGACGAGGCGCGCGCGAACGGCAAACTGTTTGGCATCGGCCTGTCGACCTACGTTGAAATCTGCGCGTTGGGACCCTCGGCGATGATGGCAATCGGCGGCTGGGAATGGGGCTGTGTGCGCATTGAGTTTTCCGGCGAGGTGACCGTGTTGACCGGAGTCACGCCGCACGGGCAGGGGCAGGAGACCAGTTTTGCCCAGATTGTTTCGGACAGGCTGGGCGTTCCGATGAAAGACATCGCCGTGCAGAGCGGCGACACCGCGATCTCCCATTACGGCCGCGACACTTACGGCAGTCGCGCCACCGCGCTCGGTGGATCGGCGATCGTGATGAGCATCGACAAGATCATCGCCAAGGCGAAGAAGCTGGTGGCGCATTTGCTAAAAGTCTCGGCGAAGAAAGTCACGTATGAGCCGGGACGGTTTTTCGTTCCCGGAACGGACAAGGCGATCACCTGGAAGGAACTGGCGGCCGAAGCCTACGTCGCGAAGAACCTGCCGAAGAATTTTGAGCCCGGGCTGGAGGCATCGAGCTTTTTTGAGCCGGAGAATTGCACCTACCCGTTTGGCGCGCACATTGTGGCGGTCGAGATTGATCGTGTCACGGGCGAGGTGGAAATTGTGAAATACGTCGCCGTCGATGATTGCGGACCGCAGATCAACCCGTTGTTGGTCGAGGGGCAGGTGCAGGGCGGGATCGCGCATTCTTTGGGACAGGCCTTGTTCGAGCAAACCGTTTACGACGAATACGGGCAATTGCTGACTGGTGAATTTATGGATTACGCGATCGCGCGCGCGAAAGACATTCCCGAGTACATTATGGGATCGACATATACGCCTTCGCCGAGCAATCCGCTGGGCATCAAGGGCTGTGGGGAGGCGGGGACGATCGGCGCCACGCCGGCGCTGGCCAATGCGGTCGTCGACGCTTTGTCTCCGCTCGGCGTTCGGCATGTCGATCTGCCGCTCACGCCGGAAACCGTTTGGAAGGCGATTCAACAACACACAGCTCAGCCCGTTGTCGCCTGAACTTGATTTTGAAAACCACAGATGACCACGGATGAACACAGATGGGAATGCGAGGACTTGCTGGAGTTCGGATCGCGGACGGACGGATTTATCCGTGTCCATCTGTTTTCATTCGTGGTTAACGACATGAAAGCATCAACCTGAAGCAAAGAAATGATTCCCGCCGCATTTGATTATTACCGGCCCGGCACGCTGAAAGAGGCGGTCGGATTGTTGGCCAAGCATGGCGACGACGCAAAAGTTCTTTCCGGCGGGCACAGCCTGATCCCGGCAATGAAATTTCGCCTCGCCGAACCGGCGGTGGTTGTCGACATCGGCGGCATTCCGAAGTTGCGTGAGATTCGGGAGGTTGGCGGAAAGATTGCGATCGGGGCGCTGGTTACGCACTACGACATAGAGTCTTCCAAATTGCTGGCGAAGAAGTGTCCCCTGTTGACCGAGTTGGCGCCACAGATTGGCGACGCCCAGGTCCGCAATCGCGGCACCTTGGCGGGCAGTCTCGCGCATGCGGATCCGGCGGGCGACTGGCCCGCGGCGATGCTGGCGTTGGATGCGGAGATTTATCTGGTTGGCGCGTCCGGCAAACGTCGGGTCAAGGCGTCCGGCTTCTTCGTCGACCTGATGGAGACAGCGCTCGAGCCGGGAGAAATTGTTTCAGAGATCCGGGTTCCAGTGACCGGCAAATCCGTCGCCTATGTGAAATTTGCGCAGAAGGCGAGCGGCTTCGCGATCGCGGGCGTGGCGGTGGTTTTGGACAAGAAAAAGGGCGCGGCAAAGGTCGGCGTGACCGGGGTTGCCGCGACCGCCTTTAGGGCGGCGGCCGTGGAGAAAGAGCTGAAGCGGCATAAGAAGCTGACGAAGAAAGCCATCGCCGGCGCTGCGGCTCTGACGATGGAGGGCGTCGAGCCGATGGGCGACATCCACGCTTCGGAGGATTTTCGGGCGCACCTCGCGCGCGTGCATGTGCAGCGCGCTCTTGAGTTGGCGGCGCGCCGGTGAATGGAGTTCCGCTCCGTGATTGATTTCGAGGATGAGTAGGAGAAAGAGGACGATTTCGGGATTATGAAAATATCAGGCTCCTACACCTTCAACAGCGACCGTAAAAAAGTTTGTGCGGCCATCACCGATCCCGACGTTTTGCACAAGTGCATCGACGGGTGCGAGAAGATGGTGATGACCAAGAAGGATCAGTACGACGTGCATCTGAAATTGGGCGTCGCCGGATTGAAGGGACGCTACATCGGCAAGATAAGGATGACTGACAAGAAACTCCCTGATTCCTACACGCTCCTGGTCGAAGGCAAGGGCATGCCGGGATTCGTCAAGGGGAAGTCCTTGAT
Organism: Limisphaerales bacterium; assembly: GCA_047618185.1. Lineage (GTDB taxonomy): Bacteria > Verrucomicrobiota > Verrucomicrobiia > Limisphaerales > JAYPEY01 > JAYPEY01. The sequence goes on along the minus strand of JBLHKZ010000054.1, from coordinate 14,975 downwards.
CACCATGGAGGAGAAGGGAAAGAAAACCGAACTCACCTGCGACGCCGACGTGCAGGTTGGCGGATTGATCGCGGCGATTGGTTCGCGGCTGATTTCGGCGGTCAGCAAGAAGATGATGGCCAGCTTCTTTAAGGCGCTCGCCGCGGAGATTAAGAAGCGAAAGTGACGGGGAAGAGTGGAGCGGGTGAAGGGAATCGAATCCGCAACGTGCCTTCCACCAGTTTTCGCAAAAACCGTTGTAAATAGGCATATTTCAGTAAATATGCGCTCGTCCTGAAATTGGCCAGCACGAAAGATAATACACTTTTCCCGACATCAATCTGTCAGGATTTGTCAGCATTTCAAACGTCCTTGGATGGAATAAACTTTCGCCCCTGTTTGAGGTGTCCACAGAGCCACGTTGCCGCCGCCTCTCCAACCTGCCGTGATCCCCGAGACCGGCGCAGGCACACAGGCCGTCTTCGATTAGGATCACGAGGTGGATGGGAGGGGCGAAGAAGCTCTTCCCTGGCGGCATCGAGGTCGCCAAGGACGCCTCTAGCCTCCAGGAGACCATCACGGCTACCCGCCTATCCTTGGTCTCCCTTCCGTCTCCAAAACTGCCACCACTTCGGCTCCTGTGCCCTCCGCACCTTATCCCAGTGCGCGTCAAAATCCGGCTGTTGCTCCCTCGCCACCTCAACCACCTTCCTGCATGCCTCAAGGGCATCGGTGAGACTGGGCACATCGACGAGCAGGGCCGGATGGGCCTCCACCAGCGCCTCCAGGTGCGCCAGGGAACGGGCATCAGACGCATCGGCCTGTGTGGCGGCGACGAACAGCTCAGCGGCCCGCGCAACGTCGCCCAGTGCCTGATACGACAGCGCCAGGTTCTTATGGGCGTTGGGACGCCCCGGATCGATCTCCACGGCCACCTCCAGGTAACGGATCGCAGCCTCGTGTTCGCCAACCTCGTTCAGGGAGAAGCCCAGGTTGTTGTGGATGAAATACCAGGTTCGTGTGGAGCACGGCTCCAGCGCCAGGGCCTCCCGGTAACGCTTGGCCGCCGCTTCGTAGTCGCCCCGCCTCTCCTCAAGTTGACCCAGCGCCAGGTGGCAGGAGCCATGCGTCTCAAGATCGTCAGTCAATTCAATGACGTTGCGGATGCAGCCCGCCGACTCATCGAGCCGCAGTGTCTGTGAGTACAGGACGGCCAGACTCCACAACGTATCGATGTCCTTGCCTTCCGAGGCAGTGAGGGCGTCACGCAGGCGCTGCTCGACCTCGGTTTCGGTGAGGGCCTCCCCCTCGGGAATGTCCTGGACGCGGAATTGAAATTGGATTTCTTCACTCATGGGCGAATCCAACGTAGCACAGGAGTGTCGGCGGGGCTGCCCAGCTTGATGTGTTTCTGCCGCGCTGCCGCAGTCCCGGCGTCCAAGGCTGCCAGATTTCCTCCGGCAAGCCCTGTGGCAGTCCGCCGAACTTTCGTGAAGTCGTGGAATTACCGCTTACCATCAAATGCCCACGCTATAGGAGCAACCTTCCTGGTTGGAAACCCGTCATCAAAAGAATTATGGCCAACCATGCCCAAAAGAGGGCGCCGACAAAGAACGCAGCACGAAGCCTCCATTGTTTCCTCTTACGCCGTTTAATGCTCGCGACGAAAGCCATGACGCTCAACAACAGACCAATCGGGCTGAAGTATACGCTGTACACAGTGAACTGGGGAAACGAGTGAAATCCGAAAGGCCAGACAAAGAGGAATGGCCAAGCGCAGACAGCCAACCCGCAAGTATTCAAGATTCTGTTTTTTGCGAACCACCGCTTCTGTGATCGCAAATGGTCTCTTAGCGTGGGATTCCCTCTGACAAGGATGCAGACCAGCGCAACAAGAACGACGGCGAGCGTTGGCAATAAAGCAGTCATTCCAGTTTTCTAAACGAGTCCAGGCGCCCCCCCCCCCGAAACTCCCCCCCGCATTTTCATCCGATTCCGCCTTGTGGAGCGAGCATTCTCTCAACTGTGCTGCGCGAACTCGTTTTTCTATTTTTTCGAGTTTGATGGTCGCCCTAGCTTCGCTGCTGGTCATCATTTCTTGGGATGCGTCTAGCTCACCGATCCCGAAGGAGCGCCAGCGGAGTGAGGATTCTGTTCAATCGTTTGGTGTGTGCCCGGCCAGGGCGTGTTGTTATGGGGCGAGAGTCCCCTGTTCATGAATCCAGATGAAAGTCGAAGAACAAGAACGGGGCAACAGTGAAATCGCGCGGTTTCAAGGGAAAGAAGCCGAAGCCGACTCCGGCAAACGAAACTGCCCCACGGCAGTAGGAATATCCGCCAGGTCGAAACGCCCCGCTCCCGCCCGCCAATGACTACCCGGAGGCGTCAGGCGGCTTTGATAACGGCATGCACACTCGATGGCGCCATTTTGAGTCGCCGACCAATCTCACGGATTCCCACACCGGCAGCCTTCAGCTTCGTCACCTCGGCCTTGCGGCGCTTGAGGGTTGGAGGGCGGCCCAGCGTGACACCTCGCTCCCGTGCCGCCTCAAGACCAGCTACAGTGCGCTCCCGGATGATGCTGCGCTCAAATTCCGCCACCGCCATCAACACGCCCAGCTGAAGTTGGCCAACCGGACTGTCCTCTGAGGTGTCGATTCCCTGGGAGGTGACGATGAGTGGGATTTTGAGCCGGTTCATCTCCTCCAGCAGAATTGCCAGATGTGGAAGGGATCGCCCGAGCCTATCCAGCTTGTAAACGACAACGCGTTCCACTTTGCCTGCGCGGAGGTCGCCCACCATGCGGTCAAGTTCGGGTCGGCTGGTCTTCGCGCCGGACATCCTGTCTGTTTATCGCTCAACGTTCTTCCAGCCGCGCACCTTGCAGCGCCGATCCAGCTCTACCTCCTGCGAAGCGAGCTTCTAGTTGTTGTCGGCGTCGTAGTACGAAACCGTAAAAGCCGTACGGCCCCGGTTTGGAGTTCGATTAATTGTCCCGGTGGCGGAACCCACGCGAACCTTGATGGAGGAATATGATTTTTTCACGATGTCCTCCATAACAGAGTTTTGTCCGGCAACATCGAAGGAATGTCGGAAAAGATGCAGGGCAATTTGTCAGGCGATTTGTCAGCACATTTTGCAGCTCTGCACGAAATATGGAAAAACCCAAGGAAAAGTGACGGGGGAGGTTGGAGCGGGTGAAGGGAATCGAACCCTCGTCGTAAGCTTGGAAGGCTTCTGCTCTACCATTGAGCTACACCCGCGAGGAAGAGGGATGTTAGCGCTCGCGCTTGCGTTGTCAATTCACAGACGTGTATTCTTCGCCGCCGATGAACGATTTGTTGTTAATAGGCGGGCGGGTGATTGATCCGGCCAACTCTCATGATGGCGTCGCGGATGTTCTGATTTCCGGCGGCAAGGTTTGCGCGATGGGTCCGGATGCCGAGAAAAAGGCATGCGAGGGTGTGGAGCGCGTCGATTGCGCGGGCAAGGTGGTTTGCCCGGGTCTCGTCGATATTCACGTGCATTTCCGCGAACCAGGGCAGACCGCGAAGGAAACGATCGAATCCGGCGCGCGATCGGCCGCGAAGGGCGGTTTTACCACAGTGGTGTGTCAACCGAACACCTCGCCGCCGATCGACAATCCGGGCACGGTGGCTTTGATTCAGGGGAAAGCCGAGAAAAGCGCCGTGGTGAACGTTTACACCACGGGCACGATCACCAAGGAGCGCAAAGGCGAGGAGCTGGCGCCGATCGGCTCGCTCCAAAAGGCCGGTGTCGTCGCCATCACTGACGACGGGGATTGCATTCAGAGCAATGAGCTCATGCGGCGCGCGGCGGAATACGCAAGCATGTTTAATCTCGCGATTTTCGACCACTGCCAGGACTACGACGTGGTGACCGACGGCGTCATGAACGAAGGCTATTGGAGCGCGAACCTGGGCCTGAAAGGGTGGCCGGCGGTGGGCGAGGAAATCATTGTTGCGCGCAATATTCTTCTGGCGGAACTGACCGGGGCGAGAATTCATTGCCAGCACATGAGCAGCGCCGGGAGTGTGCGTTTGATTCGCGAAGCCAAGTCCCGCGGCGTTTCCATTTCCGGCGAAGCCTGTCCGCATCACTTCACGCTGACGGACGCCTCGATCGCCGGCAGTGAGGCCTTCTGGGGCGTCGACGGAAAAGAGCTTTATCCCGGCGTTAGCGCGGAGGATTTGCCGGCCTGGCCGGTATACGACACCAACTTCAAGATGAACCCGCCGCTGCGATCAGCCGAGGATCGACAGGCGGTGATAGAGGGAATCGTCGACGGCACGCTGGAGATCATCGGCAGCGACCATGCCCCACATTGCGACTACGAGAAGGAAGTGGAGTTTGACTACGCGCCCTTTGGGATCACCGGGTTGGAGACGCAACTGGCGCTGTCATTGATGCGCTTCTGCCACACCGGCCTGATGCCGTTGAGCGATCTCATTCACCGACTCACCGTGGCTCCGGCGAAACTGGTTAATCTCGACAAAGGCAGCCTGAGTATCGGCGCGGATGGGGACGTAACGGTTTTCGACCCGGATGAGGAATGGAGCTTTCGCCGCGAAGACACCGTGAGCAAATCGACCAATTGCCCCTTTTACGATTGGCCTCTCAAAGGCAGGGCGGTCTTGACTGTTGTCGCGGGAAAGATCGTTTCGCGGGAATAAACCGTTCCGGAACGGGGTCAAAACCGCGATCGAAACGAAACGTTATTCGGAAGATAGATATGAAGATGAAGAAACTGGCAGGAATCCTGTTCGCGCTTTTCGTTGTTTCGCAGGTTTCGGCAGCCGAGGGCGAATGGCTGACCGACTTTGCCAAGGCTCAGGCGAAGGCGAAGCAAGAGGGCAAGATGGTGCTTCTGGAATTCACGGGATCGGATTGGTGCGCTCCCTGCAAGGCTTTGCACAAGCAGGTGTTCTCCAAAAAGGAGTTCCTGGAGTTCGCGAAAGACAGACTGGTTTTGGTGGAAGTCGATTTTCCTATACGGAAGAAGCTGAGCGAGGAGCAGAAGCAGGCCAACGAGGATTTGGGGGGGAAATACAAGGTCGAGGGCTACCCGACGGTGATCGTTTTGGATAAAGACGGGAAAGTGGTGTTTGAGCAAGGCGGCTATCGGGGCGATGCAAAGGGGTACCTGAAAAACTTGATGAAAGGGCTTTCGAAGAAGTCGTAGTCCGGAGTGGATTTTTCTTAAAGCGCGGCTGTTCGGCCGCGCTTTTTTGATTTATGGGCGGATTGTCTTGACCCCCATACAGGCTTCACTAGCATCCCGCGCGAGTTCCTACCCATGAATGCGATTCTAGCTCTTGAAGACGGTTCAGTTTATCGGGGCGCCGGGTTCGGCGGCGTCGCGACGACGTGCGGCGAAGTTTGTTTCAACACGTCCATGACCGGCTATCAGGAGATTCTCACCGATCCCTCATACACGGCCCAGATCGTCACCATGACGTATCCCCTGATCGGGAATTACGGCGTCAATACACAGGATATCGAGTCCTACAAGCCACACGCTGCGGGTTTTGTGATTCGCGAGCTTTCCCCTCTGGTCAGCAACTGGCGAGCGGACATGTCATTGGAAAGCTATCTGGAGGAAAATGGCATACCTGGGATTCAGGGCGTCGATACGCGGGCATTGACGCGGAAGCTGCGTGTTCGAGGAGCGATGAACGGCGTGATTTCCACAGAGGACATTTCCGCTGAGGAGGCGATCGAGAAGGCGCGCGACTGGCCGGGCTTGGTGGGCGCGGATTACGCGAGCCAGGTGACGCACAAGGAGGCCTTCGACTGGGACGTGAAGGACGAGCAGAGCGCGCAATTCCGACTGGTTCAGGGCGATTCAGATGAGGATCCGAGACAAGCGCGAGCAGCGATGCCGGCGGCGGACTTGCCGATTGTCGCCTACGATTTCGGAGTGAAATACAATATCCTGCGACTATTGCGGCAGAAGGGATTCAAGGTTCATGTCGTGCCAGCGCAGACTTCCGCGGAGGAGGTGCTCAAGTTGAAGCCGGCGGGCGTTTTTCTTTCCAATGGGCCGGGCGATCCCGAGCCCTTGACCTATGCCGTGGAGGCTGTTTCAAAACTGGTGGCCCATGGGATGCCGATTTTCGGAATTTGCCTCGGTCACCAGATTCTGGGGCAGGCCCTGGGGGGCAAGACGTTCAAACTCAAGTTTGGCCATCGCGGCGGCAATCAGCCGGTGCAGGACCTCGAAACAGGAAAAGTCGAGATCACGTCGCAGAATCACGGATTTGCCGTTGACTCCGCCTCGCTGCCGTCGGATGTTGCGGTCAACCGAATCAATCTGAATGACAAGACTGTCGAGGGCCTGAAACATAAGAAAAAGCCCGTGTTTTGCGTTCAATATCATCCTGAAGCCTCGCCGGGGCCGCATGATTCCGCGGCGCTTTTTGATGAGTTTCGAGAATTGGTGGAAAGCGAACAAAATGCTTTTCGACAGTAACAATCAATGGTTCACTGTCCGGCCAAGTTGTTCGACGGGCGGGCGTTGCCATTGTATTTTTCGCGGATCTGAAATCCGTTTGACTTGCACATTAACACGAAGATAATTCCGAGAACACCGAACCAAGCGTATGGCTAGACTTGTTGTGCTCAGTGAAGGATTTACCGGGAAGTCCTACGATCTGAAGGTCGAACGAACGACCATCGGACGCGTAGATGACAACTCGTTCTGCATCGCGGATGGTTCCCTGTCCAGTCATCACGCCGAGGTGATTCTGCGCGGGGAGGAGATCATCATCCGGGATTTGGATTCCACCAATGGAAGCTTTGTCGACGGCGAGCCTCTGGAGCCCAATGTCGACTCCCCGATCAAGCCCGGCCAGATACTGAGGCTGGGCGAAGTGGACGTTCGTCTGGAGGATGGCGCGGCTGGCGAGAAGCGAGAATCGCTCGACCAGACCAAGGTCATTCCCAAACCAGCGCAGGGCGTTGGGATTGAGAAGATGGTGGCTGGCCCCAAAACCAACACGCCGCAGACCTCTCAGTTCTTCAAGCCCAGGGGCGACAAAGCAAACAAGGTCTTCATCGGTATCTTCATTCTGCTGGGTGTGGCCGTGGTTGGACTTCTGATTTTTGCCTTTTTCCTGATGGGCAAGAAGTAGGCGGCCCAACGAATCATTTCATGCCGGCGTCCGTATGGACGCCGGCTTTTTTGTGCTCTATTTGGCCCAGAAATCGATGACGAAGACATCGTCCAGACTCGGCATGAGCACGGAGACGAAGGCGTTGTGGGCGGGATGGGGTAGATAGGTCTCTCGCGCTTTCTCACTTCGAAACGTCACGATAAAGATGTGCGTGAATCCCTTGGCATGATCTTCCGGGCTGTTGTTGAACCCGGCTTCGATCGAAACGATGCCGGGGATCTTTTCCTTGAGAGCGCGAAATTCCTTCTCGATCTTTGCGATTTGATCCGGCGTTGCGTCAGATTTGTATTTAAACACAACGACGTGGCGCAGTTTGCCTTTTGTGTTCTTCTTTGCGGCGGGTTTCTTCCTGTCAGATTTGTCGGCGGCCATGGCGGTTTGAAGTGTCCCCAGCGCAACGACGGCGCAGAGTATCAGGATCAGTTTTTTCATAGGTGGAGGTTGTCAATTTACGGTTCGGATGGGTGCAAGCGGTTTCGAATTCTCCGCGCTGACTTATCGGATCGGGCAGCGTTATCGAAGATCGGCGTTCGGGGCGGCGGCATCGTAGCAGCGGATGCGATCGGCCAGGCGCAGCAGGATCCTGCCGTTGGAAATGGTGGGCGAGGGGCACCACATCGCGCGGACCTTGCCGGCGGCAAGTTCGACGCGCGCATCGGGTGTGGCCTTGATCATTTGCAAATCGCCGCCCTTCTTGCCGAATACGAATAGTTTCCCATCAGCCAGCAGTGGCGAGGAGATATTGGAATCTTGCGGCTCCTTCCATCGAATTTCACCCGACTCGAGATCGGCGCAAAGCTGATATCCGGCGCCCATGAGGTAAACGTGGCCATCATGAATGATCGGGCTGGTCTGGGTGCGGCGTGCGTCCAGGACATGCGACCATCGTTTTGTGGCTCCGGTTTCCGAAAGCGTGTAGACCGACAGGCCAACCTCAGTGACCCGGCTATAGGCGGCCATCGTGTTTCCGACGATGCAGGGCGTCGAATCGCCGCCGCCAGCCGTCGTCCAGACGATTTCGCCGTTTTTCGGATTAACGCAGGCGAGGTTTCTTTTCGAACTGCAGATCAGAAAATTCCTGTCGTTCTTTCTCCAGAGCGCGGGCGAGGCATTGTTTCCGCCGACCTGTTTTTGATCCCAGACGATCTTGCCGGTCTTCGCGTCGAGGGCGGTGAGTCTACCGGCCGTGAAGACGACGAGGCCCTCGACGAGCATCGGAGACGTGGCGGCGCTTTTGGTCTGTAGGTCGGTCGACCAGATCTGCTTGCCCGTGTCGGCGTCGACGCAGAATGCGCGTCCACTGCCGATGGAATAAACGCGACCGTCGGCGACACAGGGGGTGCTGGAGGAATTGCGTCCGGTTGATTCGGCCGGGGTTTCCGACTTCCATAGAGTTTTTCCGGTTTCCATGTCGATGCAGAGGACGACATCCTGGGCGGATTTCCTCGTGTTCGGCACGGCGGCGACGATGCGCTTGTTCGTGTCTTCGCCAAAACCTTGCGCGGCAATCCAGTTTAACATTTCCGTTTCGTTTACGAAGCGGCGTTTACGAATCTGGTTCAATCGTTCGAGCGTTTCGATCGAAAGCGCGGCCTTGCCCTTCTTGAACCGGCTGACGGCCCAGCTGCCCAGCGTCTGGTTTTGCTTTTGGTTGAAGTTTTTGTCGACCCAGTTCTTTGCCCATTCGTCTAGTTTGTTTCCGCGAAGGCGAGGACCCAGGCCCAGTCGGGCAGTTTCCATCTTTGCGGTCAATTCCGGGCCCAGCGAGCTCGTACTGCGTTGCCCGAGTTTTCGCAGGACGAGGTCGTTGATCGCGCGCGTCTCGGTCGGCACGTCGGTGTGCCAGACGACGGAGAGGTAGGCTTTGCCGTTGGCGGCCACGATGCTTCCGTGTCCGCCATTGTCGTTGCTGGGAATGGACTCGCTGTCCCAAAGGACTTTAGGTCCGTCGGCGGGCCAGGCGTCTGCCAGCGGCGGACTGCTGACCGCGATGCCGTTGCGCGTCGGACCGCGCCATTGATTCCAATCGCCGGCGGCAGACGCCAGCGACGCGGCGGACAGGCTGGCGGCGAGAATGAGTAGGGGGCGAAGAGCGAGTTTCATGGCAGTTGAGTATTGTCGGGCTTTGGGCCTTGTCACAGACGACCTCGCCGTCCGCGGAATTCAACCGCGGAGTAGGCATAGCGCGGCTGACGATAGCAAAGGTCCGAATTGCGTGAATGAAAAAAACGCCGCACATTCGGCGAATGCGATTGGCATTCGGACAATGGAGTGAGCGGTATGGAATCGTTCTGGTTGCGTTTCTTTTGGGGCTGACTTTGACCGGCTGTGGAGAGAAGCCGCGCGAAGCGATTCCAAAGGCGGATCTTGAGGCTGCGATCACGCGCTACCTCACGGAGAGGGGGTTTGAAATGAGGCCCACAACGGCGCTGATGATTGTCGAGGGACCCGATGGGGCTCGCGCGACCTGGAAATTGAAGCACGCGGATTCAGATCTGGGGCTGGCGGTGACCTGGGAGTTCCGCTTCGAGAAAAAGAACGACGCATGGAGCGTCATCAATCACGCGCAAAAATAGGCGCGGCCGAGCTGGGCCGCTTCGACCTAGATGGCGGGAGCGGCGGCGTGGCTGGTGGCGACGGCCGGTTTGCGCACAAACAACGGAGCGGTGGCCGCTTCCAGACCATCCACGGAAAGATCGAGGATGTGTTCGCCGTAGTTGTTGAATTTTAGATCCTTGAATCGGCCGATAAACTTCACATAGTGCGCGGGGCCGTCGTCTTCGAATTTCACCTTGAACTTGTGGTCGATGGGTTTGCCGAATTCCCGACCGTCCGAGTCGATCATTTTGACGTTCAGGGAGTGATCTCCCTCTTCGGCGCGGGAAAAACGCAATTGCACGGTCACGTAGATGCCCTCGTGCACCAGTGGAATGGATTTCACCGGAATGTGTGAAAACGTGCCGAGAATGTTCAATTTACCTTCGGCTTCAAAGGCATAATCGCTAATGGTGAAGACATCGACTTTCATAAGAATTATTGAAGTGGCGCATTGTCGATGACCTCCTCCCAATCGTCCAGCCTTTTCGAGATTTGGACGCGTTCGAGGGCGTAGTTCAAGATATCCAGGACGCCAAGGCAATCACCTCCGGGAGACCCGCCCCTCCCCATGAACCATGGGAAATCGGAGCGCGGGTCACAGGCCCGCGCCCCGGCCGCCATAAAATCAGGTCCAGGGACGTAATGCGCGAAGATTGGTTTCGGGGAAGTCTGACCCCTCGGAGGGGCTAGGGGTGGATTCTGAATCAACGAAATCAGCGATCGCGAGCGAAGAGGTGATACTGGAGCCGTTTGAGGCATCGCCGGGGTTTATCATCGCCTTCTTGCTCAAGGACGGCGTCCGTCTCGGTCTGCGACGTGACGAAACGGGGACGGCGTCCGTCTCAGAGTTTCCGGCACATTTGAATGCCGTCGGCGAAGGGGAGCAGGACGTTTTCGACGCGGGGGTCCTGGGTCAGTTTTTGGTTCAAGGCGTTTAACGCCAGCCCGGAGGGGTGGTTGAGATTCTCGGCGATCAGGTCGCCGCCCCAGAGCATATTGTCGAACAGGAGTAAACCGTTTTGGCGTATGCGCGGCAGGATCAATTCGTAGTAGGCGTCGTATTCCGTTTTGTCGGCGTCGATGAATGCCAGATCGAATTGGAGGTTGGTCTCCAGGTTCTCCAGACTTTGAATCGCCGGGCCGATGCGAAGGTCGATCTTTTCGGCGACGCCGGCGCGATCCCAGTATTTACGGGCGATGCCGGTCCAGTCGTCGTCGATGTCGAGGCAGATGAGGCGGCCGTCGGCGGGCAGGCCCTGGGCGACGCAAAGCGCGCTATACCCGGTGAACGTGCCGACTTCGATGGCGGATCGGGCGCCGATCGTTCCAGCCAACATGCGCATGAAGGCGCCTTGCTCGACGCTGATCTGCATGCGCGCGTCATCGCCAAGCGCCGCAGTCTCTTTGCGCAATTCCTGTAGAACCGTGGAATCGGCGTCGCTGCGCCATTGGGTGGCGTAGTTGTAGAGTTCGTCGTTGAGGGAGAGATATTTCATTTTTGACCGCAGAACTTCTTAACCACGGATTACGCGGATGACACGGATATTCAAACCAGGAAAAGGGACGCTGGTTTGTTTCCGTGGAGGTTTGTCATTCAAGCGCAATAAGTTTGTTCAGGATTTTGCGGTGAGCGCTGGTGAAAGCCAGTTTTTCAAGTTCGGCGGTGGTTAGCCAGACTTCTTCGACAGTTGGACGATAGCGCGGCCTGGCCTGGCCAATGAACGCTTCGAGCGTAATGCGGAATCGAGTGATGGAATGCTTGATCGTGTAAAGCGGTGTGAATTCGCCAACGGTCGGGAGGATGGGTGGATTCTCCGTGGCCGGTTCAAAGTTGGGAAACTCCCACAAGTCCGGATTGACGAGATCGGCGCGGCGCTGGCGGACCAGGAAGCGGTTTCCGCGTTTGATGGCATATGCCCGGAACGTGCGCGGTGTGGCGGCTTGAGCTTTCTTGAGTCGGGGCAGCTCGGCCTGTCGTCCTTCCTTGTTGGCGACGCATCGTTTGGCGATCGGGCAGGTCGAACATGCAGGGTTGGCTGGCGTGCAGACAGTGGCGCCCAGTTCCATGAGCGATTGATTGAAGTCCGAGCAATTGCGCTCGTCGGCGCCTTGGATCGCGACGGCTTTGTTGACCAGTTCCCGCGCGAGCGACCAAAGGCGGGCGTCGGTCGCCTTTTCCTTGGGATCTCCAGTGATTCCGAAAACGCGCGTAAGGACTCGGATGGCGTTGCCGTCGACGATGGGAGCGGGATGGTTGAAGGCGATGCTGCAGATCGCGCCCGCTGTGTAGGGGCCCACGCCCGGCAGTCGCAAGACCTCTTCGTGAGTTTTGGGAAAGCGTCCGCCCAGTTCGTTGACGATCCTTTGCGCGCTTTTTTGCAGATTGCGTGCGCGGCGGTAATATCCCAGGCCTTCCCAGAGTTTCAGGACTTGCTCCTCGGGCGCTTCGGCGAGGGCTTTGGTCGAGGGCAGCGCTTTCATCCAGCGTTTCCAGTAGGGAATCACGGTCGCGACCTGCGTCTGTTGGAGCATGATTTCCGACACCCAGATCGGGTAAGGGCGCGTCGTTCGGCGCCATGGGAGGTCGCGCGCGTTGGCGCGGTACCACTTGAGCAGGGCGCGAACGATGGGGCGGATTTCTTGCACGGTTGCGGAGGATAGGCCAAGCCCCTACGATGTCGCGAAATTTGTGAAGCCGATCACCCTGTATACCTGCAAACTGACCTCCGACCAGGCCGATGAACTGGAGGCTCATCTCAACGCCAACAACTTTGAGTCCCACGAAATCCCGTATGCGCGCTTTGCCGGCAAGAAAGGCAAGCTGAACGTGGTGTTTTACACCAGCGGCAAAATGGTCGCGCAAGGGAAGGACACTCAGGAGTTTGTTGAGTTCGTGCTCGAGCCTTTGATCCTCAAGGAGGCGAAGCTGGGCTACGAGGAGGAGCTGAATCCCGAGTTGCTCATGCCGCGGCTGGGCATCGATGAAAGCGGCAAGGGCGATTTCTTCGGGCCGATGGTGGCGGCGGGCGTGTACGTGAACGCGGACATCGCCAAGAAGCTGAAGGCGGCCGGCGTGCAGGACTCCAAGAACATCAAGAGCCAGAAAAAGATGGCGGAGCTCGCGAACGTGATTCGTGAAATGCCCGGCTGCGTTTCCACGGTCGTGCCCATCGGCAATGAATCCTACAACCGCCTGCACAGGAGCATGCGGACGGTGAACGCCATGTTGGCCTGGGCGCACGCGCGGGTGATCGAGAATCTCATGGGCCAGCGGCATCGGATGAAGCCGCCGCCGGAACGCGCGATCAGCGATCAGTTTGCCGCCACCAAGTCGGTGGTCGCCAAGGCGCTGATGAGCATGGGACAGGAGATTGAGTTGGTTCAACGGCACAAGGCGGAGGCGGACCTGGCGGTCGCGGCGGCCTCGATTCTGGCGCGGGATGAATTCGTGTCGCGACTGAAGAAGCTGGGCGATCAATTCGAGATGGAATTACCCAAAGGCGCCTCGGCGGCGGTGGTGAAGGCGGGCGAGGCGTTTGTCGCGAAGTATGGCGCGGAGGAGTTGCCGAAGGTGGCGAAGATGCATTTTCGGACGTCCTACAAAGTGCGGGGATTGCCCGAGCCCCCGAAGGTGGACTGGAAAAGGAAGGGCCGGTAAAGGCCGAGTCAGCGCTTGGGGCCAGTCTCTACAGGCTTATGATTTGGCTGCGAGGTAAACGGCTGATTCGAATTTTCTGCGATACCTAGTTCCGCTCTCTCATCCAAGGTGTAATACCACTCGCTGGCGATTTGCCGCATGGGGAATCCATCCAAGTCCCCGTGCATATACGATACGAGCGCCAGGTTTTTGTTGTCTGTGGTAAAGCGCACCGACATCACCTCGCCGGGCTGGACCACGTCGTAAAGCTGTTTGAACCAAGCTCCGACCTGCTGTGAAACGATATCGGAATTCCCATTTGTAGATACTCCCATTCGACGCAGGGACTCGAAATCTGTCTCAACAGCCACAAAGTCAACGCAATTGCTCCAACGTCGAGTCTGAATCGTCTTGAGAAGTTCTTCGGCGCGCTTTTGAACGTGCGCTGTAGGGGCGTTCGTTTTTGTCGCGGTTGCTGGCGGTGATGAGGATTCCCTGCATGCCGAAATATTCAGAGCGAAGAACGCAACAACGCATGTGTTGGCAACAAGTCGTTTCATCGGAGCTTCCGCGTTCGTCGAAAATTGTTTGTGCGTGCGAATGAGTTTCGCCTGTTTCGTTGAGGGAATGGGGACATGAGCCGCAGGATTTGTCAAAAGTTGAAAGCTATCAAAAGGCGGCTTCGTACTGAATAGCATTTTGACCAATCGTCTTGCCTTGTATCCCAAAGGGATTCCGCCACAAAGCCTAGGGTTGGGAGGAACGACCTACCCTGGGATATCAATCCAGAAATTGCATTCAACCCCAACGGGGTTGCGCCCATTCCGCGTCGTCCGCAATATCGTCCCATGCCACAGTCTCTTTCCGCGGTTTACATTCACCTCGTGTTTTCGACGAAGGATCGGCGGCCCTTCCTGCGCGATGAATCGTTGCGCGAGTCGCTTCACGGTCACTTGGGCGAAGTTTCAAAGAAGCTGGATTGTCCTCCGATCCGTGTTGGCGGCGTGGAGGATCATGTTCATTTATTGTGTCGATTCGGGCGCACGATCACGCAGGCGGAATGGGTGAAGGAGTTGAAGCGGGTTTCAAGCGCGTGGTTGAAGGAGGAATCCGTGGAATGCCGTAAATTTGCGTGGCAGGGCGGTTACGCGGATTTTTCCGTGAGTCAGTCGAATCTCGATCAGGTGAAGGCCTATGTGGAGCGGTAGGTGGAACATCACAAGAAGATCGGATTTCAGGATGAGGTTCGCGCGTTGTTGAGGAAGCACGAGTTGACGTGGGATGAGAAGTATTTCTGGGATTGAAGGGGCGCAACCCCGTTGGGGTTGGGTGGCAATTGGGTGTGTTGACCCAGGGTAGGTCGTTCCTCCCAACCTTGGGCTTTGAGGCGGAATCCCGTTGGGATACGAGGCAGACGATGCGGGGGGTGGTTTTATATGCGCTCATATCGTTTGAACGAAATGGGACATCGAGGACGGCGTCCGTCTCCAATTTTGGCGTGCGTCGGCGGTCGTATTGGTCGCCCTTTCCGGTTGCATTTAGGCGTGGAATCGGTTGAGCATCCT
>JBLHKZ010000053.1:0-25855 GCA_047618185.1 Limisphaerales bacterium | reverse complement strand
TTTTTTCGATGAGTTGAGTTTCATATGCTTTTTCTTTCAGTTCGTGGCGTGAACGAAGTAAGAGACGGGTTTAGTTTATTAGTTCTGATTGCCGTTCACTGATTGTCTCTTACAAACCACAGTGAGCATGCAAAGCAAAAGCGGCGCCATTGTCAAACTTTATTCAACTAGTTTTGCGGGCAGTTTTGGCTTATTCGTGGGCAGGAAAGCACGCAACGCCGGTCGCAACTTGTAGAAATCCCCCGTTATCCGCGCTAAAACAGCACATCGAGAAGGCTGGCCAGATCATCCGTCCAAACAACATCCCCAGTCTGTTCGCGAAAGCGGTGCCATCGCGCAAGTTGAGCGATGGCGCCAACATCCGCGTCTCGTCGAGCGATTACGATCCATTCGGACGGGTCTTTTCCCTTATTCTCCGGCGTCGGAGGCACATATGTCCCGTCGCGGTGTAGGCAGATCAATCCGGCATCCAGCGACAAATTTGCCAAAATCGGCTTCAAGTCAAAATGGCGATTCGAAATATGGAACAATATGACCCCGTCTGGACGGAGCTTTTGAACATAAAGAGCCAGCGCTTCGCGAGTCAGTAGATGGATCGGAATAACGTCCGAACTGAATGCGTCGACGATAATCAAATGAAATTTACCGTCGGGCGCAGCTCCCAACGAAAGGCGTCCATCACCCAGTACAACATCCAAGGTCGCTCTCGACTTGGCGTAATAATCAAAAAAATCGGAAGATTTCGCCAACTCCACCACCACCGGATCGATCTCGTAGAAGGTCCAAGCCTGCCCTTCCTTGCCGTATGCCGCCAACGCGCCAACTCCCATCCCGATTGCCGCGACCGGACCGTCAAGCCGGTTTCTCATTATGAAGAAAAACTCACCTGCCGGTCCTGTCGGATGATAGTAACTCAGCGGGGTCGGATAGTAATAGCTGTGCGGAATGGGTTCTTCTTCGCGCTCGACGCTCTGCATCCCGTGCACTGTGGTGCCGTGGATCAAAAGGTGGTAATCTCCATCCGGATCAAGTGTGACCCGATGGACGCCATAGAAACTGCGATCCGAAAATAGCATCTTCCCCGTTTCTCCCGCGTAGAAACCACTCGCCGCAAAGATCAAAGCGACTCCGACGCTAAATCGCACACGCCGCTCCGACAAGAAAAAGCAGGCCAGTGCGGGAGGAGCGAATATCAAGGCATGGGCCATCTGAAGCGTCACTCCAGCGAGTCGCGGCACGGAATAAATCAATATAAACGTCAAGCCGGCCAGAGCGATCGGCAGAGCAAAATCGAGCCGCCGCCTGAATCTATTCGCCTCGCCCGACACCGTCTTCACGACCAGGAAACAGGCGGCAACGATCACCAGCGGATATTCGGCGATCGAGTTGAAGACAAGCGGCGCCACCAGCGCATTGAATATGCCTCCAAGCACGCCGCCGATAGACATCCATAAGTAGAACTCCGTCAGATGCTCCGCATCGGGACGATCATTCGCGATTTCCCCGTGACACACCATCGCCGCGACGAAAAACATCCCCAAATGCACGAGAGCCAGGAGAAAGAACGGATTGGTCGCCCGCATCGTCAGCAGCAGGGTCAGCGCGATCACACCGATTGGGAACATTCTCAGGAGAAATGAGTGCGATATCAACCGCCGCCGGGCAAACACTAGGGTGAACGTGAGCAGGTAAAGCGTCAGCGGAAAGATCCAGAGCAACGGCGCCGACGCGACTTCGCTGGAGAGGTAAGTCGTCAAACTCAACATCAGGCTCGAGGGGACAAACGCCAAAGCCACCCAGCGCGCCTTCCGCCATCGCCCAATTTGTTCGGCCGGTTTCTTCACTTTCTCATCGACCTCCGACGCGGCGGGTTTGCTCTCGCTTAGCGACTTCCATAGCAAAAATGCGCAGGCGCCTATCAGGACCGCCAGGAGGGCATATCCCGCCGACCACAATCGGCTTTGCATGCCGAGGCCAATCAGCGGCTCAATCACGAAGGGATAGGATCCCAACGCCAGCAAACTGCCCGCGTTGCTGGCGGCGTAAAGAAAATAGGGGTCCGAAGCGGATCGATGGCCGGTCGACGCAAACCACTTTTGAATCAGGGGGCTCGTCGAAGACAGGACAAAGAAAGGAAGTCCGACCGAAAGCCCCATCAGCGCGAGCAGCCAATAGACGGGATTTGTCTCCCTCGGGGGCGACCAGCCATCGGGCACGCCGAGGGGGAGCGCGACAAAGACGAGCGCCAGCAGGACGATGTGAAGAATAATCTGGCGACGCAGTCCCAGTAGTTTTGTCCCGAAATGCGCATAAGCGTAGCCAGCCAGCAAAGTGGCCTGATAAAACAGCATGGCGGTGTTCCACACCGAGGGAGATCCGCCCAATAGCGGCACGATCATTCGCGCGAACATCGGCTGCACGACGAACAGCAGAACGGCGCTTAAGAAAATGGTGATGGTATAAACGGCGAGCATCTTAAACCGGAGTCCGCTGGATGTCGGACCGCCATTAACTGGGGGACGATCGCCGCGCAAACAAGCAATTTCACGCGCGCGCGACGACTTGCGCTTGCGGCGTCCGGCAACCGGAGCTTTAATGCCGCGCCTTATGTCATGGTCAAACGAATCGCGCGTCTATGTCGCCGGCCACCGCGGTCTGGTTGGCAGCGCCATCTGGCGCGAGCTGACGCGGCGCGGCTTCAGCGATTTGATTGGCCGCACGCACTCAGAACTGGATCTGCTTGATTCGTCCGCGACGAAGTCATTCTTTGAAAATGAACGACCGGAATTCGTTTTTCTCGCCGCTGCCCGCGTGGGCGGCATTCGAACCAACAACGATCGCCCGGTCGATTTTCTCCAGGAAAACCTTCAAATTCAGAATAACGTCATCCAATCGGCCCATGAATTCGGCGTCAAGAAACTGCTCTTCCTGGGCAGTTCCTGTATTTATCCGCGACTGGCCCCGCAGCCCATGACCGAGGATTTGCTGCTCACCGGCGCGTTGGAGCCAACCAACGAGTGGTACGCGATCGCGAAGATCGCCGGCATCAAGCTTTGTCAGGCCTACCGGAGACAGCACGGTTGTGACTTCATCAGCGCCATGCCGACCAACATGTATGGCCCCAACGACAACTACGATTTGGAATCCTCCCACGTCCTACCCGCGCTGATCCGGAAATTCCACGAGGCTCATGAGGCCGGCGCTCCATCGACGACCTGCTGGGGATCGGGAGCGCCCTTGCGAGAGTTTCTGCACGCCGATGATTGCGCGCGCGCCTGCCTGTTTCTGATGGAACGCTACAGCGCCGAGCAGTTCATCAACATTGGATCCGGCGTCGAAGTGTCGATTCGGAAACTCGCGAAACTCGTCCGCCAAATTGTCGGCTTCGAGGGAACCATCGACTGGGACGCCTCCCAACCCGACGGAACACCACGCAAGCTCCTGGACTCCTCCCGTCTTTTTGAACTCGGTTGGAAACCTGAAATCGATCTCGAGCAGGGCATCCGACAGGTCTATGACGAATTTTTGACCAACCTGAGTTAGACGCTCCAGTCCGCGCCAGCTTTTGACGTCGCTTCAACAACGCGCCTCGTTCAGAACAACGCTATTCCTTTATCGCCGCGAGTTCGGACGCGGTCATTTCAGCGATAAACTCCTCGAACGGTTTATCCGGTTCCCAATCCAGCAGGCGTTTCGCCTTTCCCGCGTCGCCAACCAGGGCGATCGGCTCTGCCGGCCGCATGAAGCGCGGATCTTTCTTCACGCATGCTTCCCAGTTCAGACCAACCGCGCTGAAGGCGGTTTCAACGACATCGCGAACGCTATGAAGGACGCCGGTTGCGAAAACAAAATCCTCAGCGGCTTCGTGCTGGAGAGACAGCCACATGCCACGAACGTAATCCGGCGCGTAACCCCAGTCGCGCTGAGCGGATAAGTCGCCCAGCATCAATTCCTCCCGACGGCCGGCCTTGATTTCGGCGGCGGCCCGGCAAATCTTTCGCGTGACGAAATTCTCTCCACGCCTCGGGGATTCATGGTTGAACATGATCCCATTCACCGCGAACAAATCGAAACTCTTCCGGTAAACGGACGCCATCTGCGTCGCAAAAGCCTTCGCGCAACCATAGGGAGTGACGGGATCAAACGGCGTTTCCTCATTCTGCGACGCTCCGGTCGGACGACCAAACACCTCGCTGCTGGAGGCGTGATAAAAACGCGGAGGGGAATCAAGATCTCGAATCATCTCCAGCAGCCGCAGCGTGCCCATCGCCGTCAAATCGCAGGTCGATTCCGGAATCTCAAAACTCAACCCTACATGGCTTTGTCCGGCCAGATGATACATCTCATCCGGCGCAACCTTGTGAAGCACGCGGCGCAACGTCGTGGGATCGTCGAGGTCCGCATAGTGAAGCAGCAGGCGCTTGCCGTAAATCTCCGGGTCGCGATAGATGCCACTCAGGCGAGAACGATCCAGGCTGCTGGTCCGGCGCACGACGCCATGCACTTCGTAGCCTTTCCCCAGCAGCAATTCGGTGAGATACGAACCGTCCTGCCCCGTGATTCCAGTTATCAGAGCTTTAGGCATGCTGCATCTTGTCCGATCCCTGTTCGCCTTGCCAGCCTACAGAGGTCAGTCCCTTGATTCCGGCCTGACGACCCCGCTCATCTGGTCGCCCAATTCTTTCATATCGGCGTCGACCATCAACTTCACCAGATCTTCAAAGCCGGTCTTGGGTTCCCACCCCAGTTTCTCTTTCGCCTTGCTGTAGTCCCCGACCAGCAATTCGACCTCCGCCGGACGCATATAGCGTTCATCGAAGGCCACATGCCGCTCAAAATCCAACCCGACATAATCAAACGCCGCTTTCAGAAATTCGCGAACAGAGTAAGTCTGGCCGGTGGCAATGACATAATCGTCCGGCTCATCCTGCTGCATCATCAGCCACATCGCCTCCACGTACTCCTTGGCAAATCCCCAGTCGCGCTTGGCGTCGAGATTACCGAGAAAAATCTTCTCCTGCAGGCCCGCCTTGATCCGCGCCAACGCGCGCGTGATCTTGCGCGTCACAAAGGTCTCGCCGCGCCGGGGCGATTCGTGATTGAAGAGGATCCCGTTGCTTGCGTGCAATCCGTAGGATTCGCGATAATTCGTCGTGATCCAATAAGCATAAACCTTCGCGCAGCCATAGGGGCTCCGAGGATAAAACGGCGTTGTTTCCGTCTGGGGAATCTCCCGCACCTTGCCGTACATTTCACTCGAGGATGCCTGATAATAGCGCGCTTCAACTCCCGTCTCGCGGATGGCCTCCAGCAGTCGCACCGCGCCAGTCGCCGTAATATCCGTCGTGTATTCCGGGCTGTCAAAGCTCACTCGCACATGACTTTGCGCGGCCAAATTATAGATTTCATTGGGTCCGATCCGCCCGATCAAACGAGCCAACGCGCTGGCGTCCGACAAATCGCCGTAATGAAGATGAAGTTGCTGATCGTCCGTGTGCGGATCCTGATAGATGGAATCGAGCCGCCCCGTGTTAAACGTGCTGGCACGCCGAATGATGCCATGAACTTCGTAGCCTTTCGCCAACAGGAGTTCCGCGAGATACGAGCCATCCTGGCCGGTGATGCCGGTGATTAGAGCCTTTTTTGCCATAAGATTTGGCAGCAGAGAGTTGCCCATGAGGCCTCGGCCATCAAGACTAGAAATCGAACCTCTTGCCAAAACCAAATCAAGCGCGCGGTGAATCGGAAAGGCGTCGACCGTTTTCGGGAACCATGGAAATCAGGTCAACCGCTCCGAATGCCCGCCATTCCCTCGATCGTCACTTGACCATCTGAAGCGGCCAAAAATAGGGAATCAACACAACGGCCATCACCCAGAAGAGCAGATTCAATGGCAGGCCCACCTTGAAAAAGTCCCGAAACAGGTAACCGCCGGCGCCATAGACCAACGTGTTTGTCTGATACCCGATGGGCGTCGCAAAGCTGGCCGAAGCCGCCAGCGCCACCGCAATGATAAACGGCCTGGGCTCAGCGCCAACTGCGATGGCCGCGGTAATCACCACCGGCGTGACCAACGCCGCGACAGCGTTGTTCGACAGAAATTCCGTCAGCACGTTGGTTAAAAGATAAACCAACGCGAGCATGACCATCAGCCGTGACGACTCCGGCGCCCATTGCAATGCTCCGATCAGCGAATTGGCCAGCAACTCAGCGCCCCCTGTCTTGCTCATCGCCAGGCCCAAAGACAGCATGCCTAATATCAGAAAAACGATCCGCCAGTGAATCGCGCGATAAGCCTCCTCGACCTTCAGACAGCCGGTTGCAACCACGATCACCGAGCCCAACACCGCGAGCGCCGCGATGGGCATTGCATCCAACGCGCCCAGCACAGGAAGGAGCGTCGTCAGCGCCTTCGGGATGGGAATGGCCGCCAACATGACCACGCCCACCAGAACCGCGATAGGTATCCACATTTTCGACCGCTTTACCCCGCTTTCAGGCAATTCTGTCAGCATCAGAAAGCTGCGATTGTCCTTCAATTCGGAGATCGCAGTCTGACTGCCCTGCATGAGAATCGTGTCGCCAAATTCGAGGCGCACCTTGGCGAGATTGTCTCGCAGATTCACCCCGCGCCGATGCAAGGCCAGGACCAGGATGCTAAACTTTTGCCGGAAATTTATCTCGCGCAGCGTCTTGCCGATCATCTCCGAATCCGGCCCGATGACGCTTTCGACGACCACCGCCTTTTCCATCCCGATCGCTTCCAGCCCCAGATGCTCGTTCGGCAGAATCTCGACGCCCTTGAGCTCGTTGATCTCCATCACTGACGACACCACCGTGGTGAGTCGCAATCGATCGCCCTGCTCCAGTTCGATTTCGTTGAGGGGCGTCGTGAGCGTCTCCGCGCGCCGCGTCACATCGAGAATGCGAGAATTGGGAATAGACTTGAGAGGGGTTTCCGACAGCTTTTTTCCGATCAGGGGAGACCCGCCAACGACCACAGCCTCCGTGAGATACTGCTTTGACGTCGTGCTCTCCAACAAGGACGCCAAGGTTTCCCGATCGGGGAGCAGCCGACGGCCAATAGTCATCAAGTAAACGATCCCAACAACCCCCATGATCGCGCCGATCTTGGTCATCTCAAACATCGAGATCGGTTCGAGCCCCAGTTCCGCGGCGGTCGAACTCACGATGATGTTGGTGGACGTGCCAATCAACGTGCAACAGCCGCCAAAGATCGCGGCGTAAGACAGGGGGATCAGCAATTTGGAGGGCTTGAGTCCTCGTCTCGCGGCCAGGGTGATCATCAACGGCATGAACACAGCCACGATCGGCGTATTGTTCATGAACGCCGAAATCACCGCCACGATCGGCAAGGTCGTCAGCAAGAGTTTCAAATCACTCTTCCCTCCGACGTTCCGCAAACGTTCGCCGATCCAGTCAATGACGCCCGTGCGTTCCAGCGCCGCGCTGATCACGAACATGCCCGCAATGGTGATAACAGCGGGGTTGCCAAAGACTTGAAACGCCTCCTTCGGCGTGAGGATTCCCAGCGCCATCAGCGCCGAGAAGGCCAGCATCGCCACGACATCGACCGAGAGTTTCTCCCAAACCATGGCGCCAAACGTCAGCGCGATAATAACGAAGACCGTGGCGATTTCGAATGTCATCGGAACGTTGGAAGAAACCGCCGCGCGGCCGGCGGCGAGGGGTCAAATTATCGAGCCGAAGGCGGCGGCGCCTAGTCCGTTTTCAATTGCGCCGATTCCGCAGGCTTCACGGCTTCCGCCCCTTTACCCGTGGCTTCCTGGTAATCCAACGCGCGTTTCTTCGCCTCGGCGACCTGCGCGGGAGTCATCACGTCGCCCAACAGATCGCGAACACGGACGCCATGCCCCTTCTCTGCCGCAAGGCTCAGCCATTTGTAAGCCTCAACCAGATCCTTTTCCACGCCCGTTCCAGTGCGATACATGCTGCCCAGGCTGAGCTGCGCGAAAATCTCTCCCTGCGCTGCCGCCGACTTGTAGAAATCCGCCGCGCGCACCGGATCTTTGGAAACGCCGAGCCCCTCTTCGAAAAGTCTGCCCAAACTGGCCTGACAGCTCTTGTCTCCGCGGTCGGCTCCTTTGACATACCAACGCATCGCCTCATCAAAATCCTGAGTGACGCCAAAGCCGCGTTCGTAGCAGAGTCCCATCTTCACGAAAGCCAGCGGTTGTTTTTGATAGGCAGCCGCCCGGTACCACTTGTAGGCCTCGTTGGGCAATTGTTTGACCCCCCAGCCACGCAAATAAAGATTGCCCAGATTGACCTGCGCCTGCGGCTCCCGCTGATTGGCCGCCTTGGTATACCACTTCGCGGCTTCGAAGAAATTTTGCTCAACCCCCAGCCCATTTTCGTAAAACGAGCCGACCGCGAATTGAGAAAGAACATGGCCTTTCTCGGCCGCCTGGAGATACCACCGATGAGCCCGGATATAGTCGGCCTTCCCGGTCTTGCCCTCGCTGTACATTTCCCCCAGCTTGGCCGACGCCTTGACATGCCCCTGCTCGCCGGCCTTGCCATACCATTCACTCGCCGCCTTGGGATCGTCGGCCGCATTGACCATCCCCAGAAAATATTGCGCCTCAGAATGCCCGCCGTTCGCCGCCTTGGTGACCCAGATCGACGCCGTCTTGATGTCGTCCTCCACTCCCTCGCCATAAAGAAACTTCAGCCCCAATTGAAACTGCGCGCGCGGAAGCCCCCTCTCCGCCGCCGCCTTGATCTCATCGAGAGTGGCGCTCACGGGTTCCGCAACCAGCGCCTTTCTCGCGCCAAACGCCGGCTTCACGCCAGGCCTGGAACTCAGGGGAGTCTCCTGAGCAACCGCTGATGCGAGGCTTGTCACAACTATAACCGCAGCCATTCGCCGCGCTGTGATTGGATTGAAAACCAATTTCATAGCTCGACTATAGACACACTCCCCGCGGCCGCTCAAGGTTCGAATCTCCCGCGACGCCCGCCCATCGAAACGCAACCTTCGCTTGCATTCGTTATCCCGCAATTCCATGATTCACACCCTATTCAATCGTAGTAAATCGAATAACCGCCGCTACCATGGACGACGATGTCATCATCATTGAAGAATATGAGAATCTCGACGAATCCGAGACGACCTACGATTTTGGAGGCGCCAGCGGCCGCAAAAGCCACACTCACCTAGGCATTGCCTGCTTCCTGATCGCCATCGCGGGCGGGCTGATCGAATTCGTCTTCTTCCTCTTTTTCGGCACCTCCGCCGGCAATTCACCCATCGATCTGGAAGCCATCAAATCCGGCGACATCCGCCCCGTCATCATCGTCAGTGCAGTCTTACTCTTTCACACCATTGGCTGCGTGTTGGGCGTTCTGAGCATGATGAAAAAAGAAAAAAGCCGGGGCATCCCGATTCTTGGCGTTCTCGCCAACCTCGCAGTCATGGGAATAACCGCCGTTCTCGTCGGCGTCGCCTGGCTCAACTAACCCGCATCGTCCCGATTCTCAAATTCCCATTTTTAAATCTCAAATGTCAGATTCGAGATTTGAGATTTGAAACCGAGAATCAAGTTCACGCCCAGCGCCCTGACTCATCGATGAAAAACATTCGCGCCGCCTCCGTTCAATTTCAACACACCCCCGGCGACAAAGAGTTCAATCTCGGACGCGTCCGCGGATTTGTCGCTGCGGCCTCAGCCCAAAAGGTCGACCTCATCGTCTTTCCTGAAATGTGCCTCACCGGCTACTGGCACGTGCGCAACCTCACGCGCGACCAGATCGACGCCCTCGCCGAACCCGTCCCCGCTGGCCCGCTCACTCAAGAATTGCTCAAACTCTCCAGCGAAACCGGGATGACCATTGGCGCGGGCCTGATCGAGCGCGACGCCGCCGGAACGCTATTCAACAGCTACGTCGTCGCCATGCCCGACGGCTCTACCGCCTGCCACCGGAAGATCCACACCTTCATCAGCGAGCACATGGAATCCGGCTCAGACTTCACCGTCTTCGACATCCCGCAAGGCGCGCGCGTCGGCGTCCTCACCTGCTACGACAACAACATCGGCGAAAACGTCCGCATCACCGCGCTCAAGGGCGCCGAAATTCTCCTCGCTCCCCACCAGACCGGCGGCTGCGATTCGCCCAGCCCCGGCTGCATGGGCGTCGTCGATCCCAAACTCTGGAACGACCGCGCAGCCAATCCCTGGGCCATCGAAGCCGAACTCAAAGGCTCCAAAGGCCGCGGTTGGCTGCTCCGCTGGCTTCCCGCCCGCGCCCACGACAACGGCATGTTCCTCATTTTCAGCAACGGCGTCGGGCCCGACGACGGCGAGGTCCGCACCGGCAACGCCATGATTCTCGACCCCTACGGCGACATCCTCGCCGAAACCTGGAAAGCCGGGGACGACATGGTCATCGCCAACCTCGAAGCCAAACGCCGGGACATGAGCACCGGCCATCGATGGATCAAAACCCGACGCCCCGAACTCTACGACGCCCTCACCGTCCCCACCGGCAACGAGGAGGACGTCAAGAAGGTGCGCTTTGCGAAGAAGCCATAGCAGTGGACGATCTGTTCACTTGATTTACGCTTTCACCCCGCAACCGTAGGCTTCACAATTTCAATTGAGTGAAGCCGACCTCAAACATCCGCAAAGCCCTCAGCCGCCTTATCCGAATCCTGGCGCTGTGTCTGTCGAGTTTTTCGATCAACGCCGCCGACGCCAATCCGCCGCCCGCCAGATCAGACAACGCTTCGGTCCGATTTCACGACACGCGCATCCGTGAAAGCAGCGGCCTTGCTCGATCGCTCCACCATCCGAACGCCGTTTGGACCCACAATGATTCTGGAGATTCCGCGCGACTGTTCCTCGTTAATTTCAAGACGGGCGAGACATTGAGCGTCCACAATCTCTCCGGGGTTCAGGCGCGCGACTGGGAGGACATGGCCTCGTTCACCATGGGAAATCGTCCGATGCTCGTCGTCGCAGACGTCGGCTCGAACCGAAATGGCAAACGACTGCGTCAACTCCACTTTTTCGATGAACCTCTACTTACCTCTCGCGGAAGCGACAAACCGATAGAAACGCCGGTCTGGGCGACAATTGAATTTCAGTTTGAAGACGGCTATCCCGATTGTGAAGCCATCGCGGTGGACGCTAAAACGGACACGGTCTTTCTGGCGACAAAATCCAAGACCGGAAAAAGCGGGCTCTATCGGCTCGACCTCCCCAAACGCGCCGGGCCTTCCCGCCAATCGGCCAAACGCGTGGCTCCGCTTCCGCTCCCCATGATCACGGCGATGGACATGAACCCCGACGGAGATCGCATGCTCGTCCTCACCTATGTGTCGGTGATGGAATTTCGTCGAAACCACGACCAGTCCTGGGTGGAGGCATTCGGCCAACTTCCGCGCCTCGTTCGCATCCCCCCGCTGGGCAAACAGGTCGAGGCCGCCTGCTACGCCAATGAGACAAATCGATTCCATCTTTCGTCCGAAGGCAGGAACGCGCCCCTCTGGACCCTGCCCCTTTCTTACGGCGAGAAATCAGCCGAAGAGTCGAAATAGGGCGCTTCGATTGGCGGCTTCCTCGCTTGACAGCGGCGCCATTGCGCAGAAAATGCGCGGCATGCTCGGTTTGGTGAAGCCGCGCTTCCGTCAAGTCTCAAAGAATACGAAATGATCGCGATACCCGGATCCAAAAACCAATTTTGCGACGGAATCAGCCGGCGCAGTTTCCTGCGCATCGGCGCGCTTGGCCTGGGCGGCATGTCGATGCCCCAACTGCTCAAGGCGGAGTCCGACGCCAAATCTGGCAGCTCCCACAAATCCGTCATCATGATCTTTCTCCCGGGCGGCCCGCCGCACCAGGACATGTGGGATATCAAGGAAGAGGCTCCCTCCGAAGTGCGAGGCGAATTCCAAGCCATCCCCACCAGCGTCCCCGGCATTCGCATTTGCGAACAATTTCCCCGCATCGCGAAGATGGCCGACCAATTCGCGTTCATTCGCTCGATGGTCGGCGCCGAAGGTCCTCACGACGCCTTTCAATGCATGACCGGGCGCACCCGCAAAGGCAGCGTGCCCGCCGGCGGATGGCCCTCCATGGGCGCAGTCCTTTCCAAACTCGAAAGCTCCGTCAATTCCGGCACGCCCCCCTTCGTCGGCCTCGCGCCGCCCATGGGCGAAATGCGTTGGGCCGATCCCGGCAAACCCGGCTACCTCGGGCCCGCCCACGGTCCCTTTCTCCCGAACGCCGGCGGCGGCAAGGACGATCTCGTCCTTCAGGGCGTTTCCACCGAACGGCTCGACGACCGCAAGGCGCTCCTCTCCAGCTTCGATCGACTGCGCCAGGACATCGACGGCTCGGGTATGATGGAAGGCCTCGACGCCTTCACTCAGCAGGCCTTCGGCGTCCTCACCTCCAGCCGCTTGGCCGAGGCATTCGATCTGGAAAAAGAAGATCCCAAACTGCGCGAACGCTATGGCCGCGGCTCGATGAAAAAAGTCGCCGACGGCGGCCCCAAATCGCTCGACCAATTTCTCCTCGCGCGAAGGCTCGTTGAAGCCGGCTGCCGCTGCGTCACCCTCGCCTTCAGCCGCTGGGACTGGCACGGCGGCAATTTCAAGCGAGGCCGCCAGGACATGCCCATGCTCGATCAGGGCGTCTCCGCGCTGGTCGAAGATCTGCGTCAACGCGGCATGGACAAAGACGTATCCGTCGTCGTCTGGGGCGAATTCGGACGCACGCCGAAGATCAACAACAAAGCCGGACGCGATCACTGGCCTCGCGTTTCCTGCGCGCTCATGGCCGGCGGCGGAATGAAGACCGGCCAGGTCATCGGAGCCACCGACCGCCTCGGCGGCGAAGCAATCGACCGCCCCGTCACCTTTCCCGAAGTGCACGCGACGCTCTATCACAACCTCGGCATCGACGTCCGTACGGCGACTGCTCCCGACCTCTCCGGTCGCCCCCAATACCTCGTCGAACCCGGCCATCTCCCGATGCCGGAATTGGTGTCCTGAAGCTGCCTCGATCCGCGATCAATCGCCCTTTACTCGCCGCGGAAATTCCGGCAGAACGGGCGAATGAACCGATTCCGCGTTTTACTGCAACTCCTCCCCGCATTGACGATCGCCGCGCTGGCAATCTGCCTCGTTGCGACGCCCGCTCACGCAGCTCCAGCCAAAGGCCTCCAGGCCGGAGCCGCCGTCGCGGATATCACTCCCACCGAATGGCCGATCTTCCTTCGCGGGCAGTTCAATCCGCGCCCCGCCAATTCCTCTCATGATCCGCTCCAGGCCTGCGCCATCGCCTTGCAAAACGGCGCCGGCCGCGCCGTCATCGTGACCGTCGACAGCGTCGGCGTGTCTCGCGAGACCTTTGACGCCGCCAAACTTCGCGCCGCCGAGAAGACCGGCTGGAAGCCCGGGCAAATGCTCATCGCCGCGACGCACACCCACAGCGCCCCCACTTCTTCCGGCGGCGGCCCCGCCCCCCGCGTCGCCTACGCCGAGCGATTTTCCGAAGGCGTCGTCCAGGCAATCGTCGACGCCGTCGGAAACCTGGAGCCCGCTCAGGCCGGCTGGGCCTCCGATGAAGTTACCGACGAAGTCTTCAACCGTCGCTGGCATCTGCAGGCCGGCAAGATGCCGCTCAATCCCTTCGGCGAAATTGACAAAGTGAAGATGAATCCGCCCCGGTCGCTGATCGTGAGCCCGGCGGGCCCGACCGATCCCGAGGTAGCCGTGCTCGACATCCGCACCAGCAAAAAGAAACCCCTGGCGCTGCTCGCCAACTACGCCCTGCACTACGTTGGCGCCACGCCGCGAGACCAGGTCTCGGCCGATTACTTCGGAGAGTTTCGTCGCCTCATGCCCTCGCGTCTCGGACGCAACACACCGACCAATTTCGTTGCTCTCATGTCCAACGGAACCAGCGGCGACATTAACAATATCGACTTTCGCGGCAAGCGCGCGCCCCGTGAAACGTTTGAGCAGATCCGTCTCGTCGCCGCCAAGGTCGCCGACGCCGCCTGGCGCGCCCGCCGCGAAATGAAGTATGAATCCAATGTCCCGGTTAAGATGGTGCAGCGGGAAATCAAACTGAAATGGCGCAAGCCCACTCCCGACCTGATCGCCCGGGCAAAAATGATTCTGGCCATGACCGACGGGGAGAAAAAGAAGCTGCCGCGACTCGCTGAGAACTACGCGAGCCGCACCCTCAGCCAGGCCGCGCGCGAAGGAACCGCTGACGCCATCATCCAGGCCATCCGTATCGGCGATCAGGCGATCGTCTCCATGCCCTTCGAAGTCCTCGTGGAAATCGGATTGGAGATTAAGGAAAAAAGCCCCTTCAAGAACACCATCATCATGGAACTGGCCAATGGCTCCTACGGCTACCTTCCCCCGCCCCATCAGCACGAACTGGGCGGCTACGAAACCTGGCTCGGCACGAGTCGGGTTCAAAAAGACGCCTCGGAAATCCTCACGCGAAATCTGCTGGAGATGCTCACCGAGCTTCGGTGAATCGACCTCGCTCCAAGAAACCCTCGATTAACGTCTCATTAGTGGATGGCGCTTTCTTCAAGGCGCCCCATCGCCAATCGAATTAAAGACAACCACTCCGGCAGCCGCATCCAGCTTCACCGCCAAATCGATCTGACAGGCCGAGATCAGGTTCTTTTTGCCGCCGCCCACAAACTGAATGGAGCCCTTGCAGCGTCCAGTCGTTTTATTGAGATCGCCTGCAAACATGCAGCCATTAATGTTCACCTCGCTGCAATCTTCGGCGTCCAGTCCAAACGGCGCCCCGTCAATCAACTGCACCCCCTGCACACTGATGCGCCGACAGCGAACCAATTCCAGTAACGACGCCCCGCTGGCCTGCCCCTCCGGAGCTTCATCCTGAATCACGCAGCCGCTCAGGATGCAATCGTGCGAATCCACCATTCGCACGCCCGCGTGCGCGCGCGGAGTATGCCGCCTGAAATTGTTTCCGGTCAGATTGATCTGGCTGCAATCCTCCAACAGCACATTCCGCTGCTCGCAGGAGTAAATGTGATTCCCGCTCAGCACGATTCCGTGGCAACCGGTCAGATGCACGTTGTTCTCCTGACTGCCAATGATGTTTCCCGTGATCGTCCAGAGACCCGGCGGACGGTCCTGCCCCTTCTTCTCCATGATCCTGATATTTGCTCCACCCGGGGAAAACGTCGCTTGGATCGTATTTGAGGCCACCGTGACTTCGTTCACGCTGGCGCGCTCGGCCGTGGTGTCGATGTAGATCTCCGCTGTCGGCTCCGGCTCGGAATCGAACGACCGATGATTATTGTACTCGATGTCATTGCCCGTAATTTGAAGATTGCGAATCTCCGAGCGCTCGATCCGGATTCCGCCCAGCCGATTGTAGCTAATGTGATTCCCGCAGATGTTGATCTGGTGCAGGTTCAAGTCTTCGAGAAACACCCCGACACCGGTGTTGTGATAAATGTGCGAATCGTGAATTCCCACGTTGCGATTGCGCTTGTGCAGCAGAATCCCATGCCGCACCTGACGAATCAGGACGCCCTCGATAATCGCCTGCATCGTCTCGATCAACTCCACGCCATCGGCCTTCGGATTTGTCCCCGTGATCTCAATGTTTCGAATCGTGGGCATGCGCTGCCGCTCCCAGACATTGGGCTTCGCGGAATTCGGATCACCCGTGCCTCCGTGCGTGCCGATAATCCGAAACGCCGGCCCCTCGCCCGCCATGACAATCGTCGCCGTGCCATCGTCGCCGTCGATGCCGATGCGGCCGGCTTCGTCGAGCTTGATCTCGATCGTCTCGCTGATCAGGTAGTTGCCCCGAGGAAATTGAAGCCGCCCATCCGCGTCCGCGATGGCGTGCCGAATCGCCTCCGTGTCGTCCGTCTCGCCGTCGCCGACGGCCCCAAATGTTTTCACGTTGCTCATAATGTTTTTCCAATAATTCTATTGTGAGACGGACGCCGTCCCCAGTGTTCCATCCCACTCCTGCTCACACATCCGCGATCCAATCCCGAAACGCCGCTTCGTCCACGTTCCGCCCGCTCAACACGATCACGATGTCGCCCGCGTCCCCAAGATCCGCCTTCTCGTCCAACGCAGCGGCGGTCGCGATCGCTCCCGAGGGCTCCGTCCGCAGACCGTGTTTTTCGTAAATCCATTTCATCGCCCTGCGCGTGTCCAGGTCGGCAATGACGGCCGCCGTTCCAACGCATTGTTGAAGGATCGGCCAATTGTATTCGCCCACGGAATACGACAACAACCCATCGCAGATGCTCGTCGGCTTCTTGATAATCACGCGTTCTCCGGCCGCCAGCGACTGTTGGAAATCCGTCGCCCCGTCCGGCTCGACGCCGACAATTCGCGCGTCAGGAAAGCCATCCGCGATCGCCAGCGCATGCCCGGCCATTAGCCCCCCGCCGCTCACCTGGCAGAAGAAGTGCGAAACATCCCGCCCGGCCGCCTTCAACTCGTCGACAATCTCCAATCCACCGACGCCATTGCCGGCGATGACATGCGGATCGTTATACGGCGAGGCCTGCACGGCGTTCTCCTCCTCCGCGATTTGCTTCGTCAGCTGGTCGCGTTCACCCGTCTCCGCGTCGCGGGCGATGTTATAGGTGCGCACTTCCGCGCCAAACGATTTCGTCAGGTTGAATTTCACCTCCGGAGCGGTATCGGGCATGACCACGATCACGCGCTTGCCATAGCGCATTCCAGCAAAGGAAATACCCGAGGCGAAGTTGCCTGAAGAATGAGCCGCCACGCAGCGATCGCCGATTTCGTCACTGTGGTTGGCCATCCAGTTCAGAGCGCCCATCAGCTTGAAGGAGCCGACCGGAGTCCAGCCATAGTCCTTGATCCAAACGCGCCGGGATTCCGGCAGGCCGAGCCGTTTCTCCAGGGCGTAGGAGCGGATCAACGGCGGCGGGGAGAAATGCTCGCGAATCACTGGCACGGCCGCGCGAACATCATCAATGGTGGGGATAGTCAAACTCGTCATGGAATTGCCGGCAGCTTATTGGCGAATGACGTGCCTTGGGAAGAAGGAATCATCGCGCCGCGCTCACAAGGACATTGAATTGGGACGCGGTGGAACGCGATCCCTACCCTGCGTAGAGGCATGCAGGACGCGCTCGATTTCTATCATGCGCGGTAGGGATCGCGTTCTACCGCGTCCCATTCTCCCTCCCCCTCAAGCCAAAACATCCTTCACCACATGCCCGTGCACATCGGTCAATCGCCGGTCGATGCCGTTCTGGCGAAAGGTCAGCTTTTCATGATTGATGCCCAGCAGATGCAGGATCGTGGCATGAAAATCGTAACAATACATTTTCCCCTCCGCCGCCTTGTAGCCCCAATCATCGCTTTGTCCGTAGGCCACGCCCGGCTTGACGCCGGCGCCCGCCATCCAACTCACAAACGAGCCGCCGTTGTGATCGCGTCCGTCACCGGCTTGCGCGAAAGGCGTGCGGCCAAACTCCGTCGTCCAAATCAGCAGCGTGTCCTCGAACAGCCCCCTCGCCTTCAGATCGCGCAACAAGGCCGCGATCGGCTGGTCGACCGATTTCGCGATCGGCGGCAATTCCTTCGAGATGCTGGCATGGTTGTCCCAGTTGTTCTTCGCGCCTTGCGGCCCGCTCCACACCTGCACAAAGCGCGTCCCCCGCTCAATCAACCGGCGCGCCAATAAACAACGACGCCCAAACTCCTGGGTCTCCTTCACGTCCAGGCCGAATGCCTTGCGCGTCGTCTCCGATTCACTCTTCAGATCGAACGCCGCCGGAGCGGACAACTGCATCTTCGCCGCCAGTTCGTACGACTGAATTCGCGCGTCCAGCCGTGTATCGTCCGGTCGCTCCCGAGCATGCGCCCGATTGATCTTGTCCAGCAATGCCAGCCCATCGCGATCCGCGTCGCGCGTCGCAAACTTGTAGCGGTCACGCGCATACAGATCGGGAATGGGTTGGGGCGACGACGCGTCAATCATCGTGCCCTGATGCACCGCCGGCAGGAAACCCGAGGAAAAGGTTCCGCGCTGATTGTAGGGCAGCCCCCCCGCGTCAGGCAAAACCACGAAGGTCGGCAAGTCATCCGTGAGCTTACCCAGCGCGTAGGAAATCCAGGCGCCCATGCAGGGAAATCCGGGCAGCAGGAATCCGGAGTTCATCATGTAGGCTCCTGGGCCGTGCACGTTGGTCTTTGAAGCCATCGCCATGAGAAAGGTCATCTCATCGACCAACTCCGCCTGCTTCGGAAAAACACTACTGACCCAATGCCCGGTCTGGCCGTGTTGTTTGAACTCAAACGGGCTTTTCAAGATCGCCCCCGGCGCTCCGGTGAAACCCTCGGGCTTTTCCTTGGGCCCCAGCTTCTGGCCGTGCAGCCGAGCCAGCTCGGGCTTGTAGTCGAAGGTGTCCATCGGACTCGCCCCGCCCGTCATGAACAGCTGGATGATCCGCTTCACCTTCGCCGGATGATGCAGCCCGCCATGGAACTCTGGCTTCGGCGTGAAGGCGCCGCCCGCCAGCGCATCCCGCCCCAGCATCTGCGCCATCGCCACGCCGCCCAGGCCGCCTCCGATGTTCCAGAGGAAGGAGCGGCGATTGTTATTATTCCGTGTCATTGGCAACTCCGGCTAAGAACCGATCTGTATTCGACATGACTGATCCAAGCTAGCAGGGCCGCCGTCGCAACCGAATGAAAACTCAATGAATCCATCGCCATTTAGTGGGAATTTGGCGGGCGCACGAGCCACTTCAGCGAAACCGACGAAGTAGAGAAGACTCTTTGCCATAAGCGATCCATCAAGCAGCAGATGAATCTAATCCACAAACAGAAACTCATTGCTGTTCAACAGCACGCGACACATCGCGGGCCAGCCGTGCTTCGCGGCGTATCCCACGAACGCGGAGACTTCGTCCTTCTGCGGCTCGCGCTGATAAACCAGCTGAATCGCCAGCTTCACCCGTGCCTCATTCGTCGGCGCCTCCCGCTTCAATCGCTCGGCCAGGCGCTCGCTGTGGTGCAGCACGAAGTCGTTGTTGAACAGCGTCAGCGCCTGCAACGAGGAAACTGAGAAGCTTCGCTTCGGCGCGAGCAGGCCCAGATCGGGGAAATCCAACGCCTCCATGAAGGGATCGGCCATGCCGCGCCAGACCACGCGATAGATGGAACGCCGCGCGGCCTCCTGCGCATTCCAGTCGAAGGCGTCGTAATGCAACTTCGGCGTGAGTTGAATCCCCTTGCTGGTCGTGAATTGTTGCACGCCAGGCCCGCCCATCCGGGTATCGAGACGCCCGCAAATCTGTAGCGTTCCATCACGAAACGACTCCGCATCCAACCGCTGGCGATTCATCCGCGACAACAGACGATTCCCCGCGTCCTTGCCTCCGCCGGCCGACACCGAGGATTGCCGGTAGGTCTCGCTGGTCAGGATCAGCCGGTGCAACGCCTTGAGCGAGCCCTTCGCGTCGTCGCGAAACCAGACCGCCAGCCAATCGAGCAGCTCCGGATGCGACGGCTTCCCGCCCATGCGACCGAAGTCGTTGGGCGTGTCGCACAAGCCGCGCCCGAAATGATCCTGCCAGACGCGGTTGACAACGCTGCGCCAGGTCAGCGGATTCTCCGGCGACGCCAGCCAATCGGCCAGCGCCGCGCGACGGGCGGATTCGCCCTTTGCTGCGTCCAGCTTGAACCTCCCGGGCAACGCCTTGATCACGGCGATCGCGCCGGGCTCCGCCACCTTGCCAGGCTTCTCAATATCTCCGCGCTTCAGGACATGCACGACCTTGGGCGCCGACATCTCGTGTTCCTTGTTCTGCACGATGAAATTCGGGGCGGCGGCGTAGACGCGAACCGCTGGTGGGAACGCCTCCAACTCCTTGTGCGAACGAATCCAGATCGCGCGCTTGGCGATCGCGGCCCGCTGATCCGGAGTGCGCTTGTCCAGCGGGACTTTAAGACCGTCTTCCGCCACCCGCGGCAAGGCCCGCGCCCGCCAAACGACCGCGTCCGTCGTTGAGAGCCGGAACCGTCCTATCAGGTGCTTCCCCCCATGCAGCTGTTTCAAAGTGAAAGACAGCTTCGCCGGCGCCGTAAGCTTGATCGGCGTCGAGAGTTCGAACACCGCGTAATGCGCTTCGCCGACGCGCGGATGAATCCCCCAGGCTGTATTCGTCTTGTTGTCGATGGCGTGCGCGATCGTCCATCCCTGTTGATCGAAATCCGAAGTCGCCCGGCTCATGCTCAATCGCGACGACTTCGGTTCGCCTTCCTTGAAAAGACGTATCTGAAATTCAGACAGGTGGAAATTGCCGTTGTCCTGGCGGCCAGGCCCCTTCATCGGCAGACCGTCGTCCGTCAACACGTCGAGCCGGATCGCGGTGATATTCGTCGCCGTCGTCGGCGCGATCACAGTGTAGGTCGTGGTCGGCGGAACAACGTCCCCGGACATGATCGAATTATCGGGAAGGCGCGTCAGACTGACGATGCCCTCCGTCGAGAGAAACACCTCGGGCTTGAGCGGCTTCCAGACGACCGGCTCCGCCGCGCGCGCGCTTTCCCACTCCTTCACTATCTCTTCGTTCTCAGCGGCGAGCAGAACCGCGCGAACATTCTGGTCAGCCGCCTTCGCAAGAGCCTTCCAACGTTTCCGCGAACGGTGCATTCCCAGATCCTCGTCATACTCGACGTCGCCCTTGCCGACGCCGGCAAACACCGCCTGCAGACCGTAGTAATCCTCCTGGCTAATGGGGTCGAACTTGTGATCGTGGCAACGCGCGCAATTCGCCGTCACGCTGGCGAAGGACGACATGGTCTGCGTAACCATATCGTCGCGATCCAAATAGGCGAAGGTGATCGGCGCAGTTTGGAAGCGGCTGTACTCAAACGGCCCGGCGGCGATGAACCCCAACGCGACCGTCAGTTTCGGATCCTCCGCGAAAAACACATCGGCGGCGAGTTGCTCCCGGATAAACCGCGCCCAGGGAGTGTCACCATTGAAACTCTCGATGACATAATCGCGAAAGCGCCAGGCGTTGGGACGCAAGACGTCATGCTCGCAGCCGTGAGAATCCGCGAAATGAATCGTGTCCAGCCACCGCCGAGACCAACGCTCCCCGTAGCGCGGCGAAGTCAGCAGCGATTCGATGAGACGCTCGTAAGCCAGGGGTTCCTTGTGAGAGACAAACGCGGCGACCTGTTCGGGCGTCGGCGGCAAACCGTGCAGATTGAAATACAGGCGCCGAATCAAGGTGCGCCGATCAGCCCGCGGCGCCGGCTTCACCCCCTCGGCCTTGAGGCGCGCGCGCACGAAGGCGTCGATCGGATGCAGCTTGCCCCCGGCACGGTCAACCTCGGCGGGGATCTCCGGCCGCCGCAGCGGTCTGAGCGACCACCAGTCCATCGCGTCCGCCGGTCCGGTTTTCGCTTTTCGGGGATCGGGCGCGCCACGGCGAATCCATTCCTCCAGCAGCGCAATTTCCTCCTTCGGAAGCTTCGCCTTCGGCGGCATTTGCAAATCCGGATCTGCATGACTCAGCGCGCGAAGGAGCAGACTTTCATCCGGCTTGCCGGGAACAACCGCCGGCCCCCGTCCGCCGCCCGTCGCCCAACCGTTGCGTGAATCCAACGTCAGCCCGCCCTTCATCTTGCCGCCCTGATGCGAATGACATTTAAAACAGCGCGCCTCCAACAACGGCTGAACCTTTCCCTCAAAAAACCGGACGTCATCCGCTTCCAGCCCGACATCGCTCGCCGCCGACGCATCACCGCCCCATAGCCCTGCCGCGCCCACCAGGAGAACCACGTTGAGCCACACCACACGGACGCGAAATACCTTCATCATCGAGCGACAACAATGTGGCGCCTGCCATCCCACAGGCAAGCCCGGACCCGAAGGCCTATGAAATCACGCGGTCCAGATCCTGAACCGGCCACTCTCCCAATCGCCGTGAGCCTCGATTCAGACTGGCCAAGCCTGAGCCCGCTTGCAAAACTCTCGCGCGGGTGGATTTCTGTTTGCGGCGATCGCCCTTCAACAACACAAGCCAATGAACACTTCGGGAGGCGCAATAACTCAGACGGCATCAGCCCTCCGAGCCACGTCCAGCCTCCCCTGCGCTTGCGGCTCCTTAGCCGCCTGAACCGGAAGAGATCAACCATGCATTATGTCGGCATATCCCTGCTCGTTAAGCTGCTCGTGATTATCCACATCATTAAAACCGAGCGCAGCTACATGTGGATCTGGATCGTGTTCCTGGTTCCCATCTTCGGCCCTCTGGCATATATCGTCGTGGAGCTCTTGCCGGAGTTCTTCCAGACCCGCGCGGGTTACGATGCGAAACGCGTGGTCGCCACCACGATTCTTCCCAACAAGGAAATCAAAGAGGCATCGCAGAACTACGAAATACTGGACACGGTGGAGAACACCACGGAGCTGGCCGATGAGTGCGTCCGCAAGGGCCTGTTTGAAGAGGGAAAGAAACTCTACGTCCAGTGTCTCACCGGCCCCTACGATACCGACGCCGATCTCATGCACGGACTGGCCCGCGCGGAATTTGGTCTGAATAATTTCGCCGAGGCGAAAACGATCCTGGTCCAGATGAGCGAGAAGAATCCCAACTTCAAGAACACAGATGCCCGTCTGCTCATGGCCCGCACTCTGGACAAGCTGGATGAAACCGAATTGGCGATGCGCGAATACGAAGCCATCGAAGGCAGTTTTCCGGGGCCGGAAGCCAACTTTCACCATGCCATGCTGCTCAAGCGATTGGGCGCCTCGGCTAAAGCGAACGCGCTCTTCGAGGACATCCTGAAATTCGCGAGAATCTCCAGCCGCCACTACCGATCCACTCACAAACTTTGGATCAGCCAGGCAAAAAATGAGCTAAGAGATCAGGAACCTTCCTGAGGCAAACGGAGGGCGCCCATCGGTTTGGCCCGGAGGGATCTTCAGATTCAGCAAAGGCCGGCGAGGCGCCACGCCAAACTCTCAAGTCCCCAGCCTCACCTTTCCCACGGGGCGGGCAGCGTCTTTGACGCTTCGCCGTAAGTCTGTGAAACCACAAAGCCGCTGGCTTGTGAGGTGTAGAAAATGCGGCCATTCGACACGACCGCGCCCAGGCACTCGCGCGAATCAATCGCCGGGCCGGTCGACACCAGCTTGCCGTCCTGCGACAGGTCGATCATATCCATGTTCGCCCCGAGCACGTAGGGCTCTGACAGCGTAAAGCGGCAGCAGGCGTAGTTGTGTCCGATGCTCGCCACGACCTTGCCGGTCTCGCGGTCGAAGACATTGCCTTTGCCTCGAAGCGCATTGGAGAAAATGAATTTCTCGCCCACCGTGACGACGTTCAAGGCCGAGGTGACGGGATCGGACTTCCAGATCAGATCTCCGGTCTTCGCGTCGAGCCGCCAGACGAAGCGGTCGTCCGTCCCTTCCTTGGCGCGATTGTAGCCACCGATATAAATGCTCCCATCACGCGAACTCAGCGTGCATTTCGAGGTCAGGTAGTAATCGGTCGTCGACCAGATCACCTCGCCGTTCTTTGGATCCAGGCAGGCGGTAAATCCATTGTTCTCGGCCGACAGTCCGCGGCGTTTTTTCTGGCTCGTCGCGTAGCCAAAGAAGACCGAGTAGTAGAATTTCCCATCGAGCACGGCAATGCCGCAATCGTTGCCGCCGTTGCCGTATTTGGAAAAATCCTTTTCCCAAAGCAGCTTGCCCGTGTTCACGTCCCAGGCCCAGACGCGGGGACGATGATCTTTAGGGTAGTAAGGAATCGTGTTTGCATAGATCCAGCTGTTGACCTCGCGTCCGTCCTTGGTGGGCTTCGGCTCGCCCTTGAACGTAAAGGCTTTCTCGGAGCCTTGCGCGGCGTACTCGCCCGAGCCCGAGGCATAGATCGCGATGTTTTCATGCACGACCGGCGGAAACTGCCGGCTCCAGCCGGGCGAGCCGGTGAACGGCGTCTCCCAAAGCAGCTTGCCCGTCTTTGCGTCGAGGCAGCGCATGAGAGAGCGCTTGAGTCCGCCCTGCGGGATGATGAGTTTCTCATCCACATAAAGCGGCGAGGTGAAAGACAGGTAAACATCCGGCCAGTAGCGTCGCCACAGGAGGCGGCCCGTGTCCTGCTCGACGGCGATGACCTGGCCTTCGGCGGTGTGCGTGTAAAGTCGGCCGCCCCCGCAAACGGGCAGGTGCTTGACCGTGCCTTCGAGCCGACGCGCCCAGCGCATGCGCAACGGAGGCTCAAGCCCCTGGTCGTTGGCATTCGAGCCGCCATTGTCGCCGTAGTTCGTGTACCAGTCATACTTCTTGTCGGCCATCGGGCCCGTCAGCGGATTGCGAACTTTCCAGACCTCCAGGTCCTTCTTCGGCAGCGCCGCGTTTCCGTTCGACCCAAACACATACAAGTAGCCATCCTCCGATCCCGCATAGACGCGACCACCGGCCACCGCCAACGGGGCGCTGATTGGCGCGCCGAAGCCCGTCGCCAACGATGTGGCCTTGCCGCCCTTCAACGGCACAACGTGGACTCGGCCGTCCAGCCCGCCGTAGATCGCGTGATCGCGCGTCAGGACGGGCGGGCCAATCGAGGGAGCCTCGCACAAGACCTCCGCCTGCTCCGCGCCTGCCGCGTGCCTCGCCAGACCGACTCCGTTCTCCGGACGCGTGCGATAAACATCGCCGTCGCGAATGGCGACGGACGTCATGCTCAAAAGGCCGTGCAGATGAATCGCGGTCTCCGTGCCCTTGATAAAATCAAACTTCAGCTCATCGCCCTCCAGCTTCATCTTTTCGACGCGGCCGGCGTTGTCACGACGATGCCATTGAACGTAGACGTTCCCATCGGCGTCCGCGCTTTGACCGAAGGTCGCCGGGAACTCCTTGCCCGCGTAGGACGGAATCTCCGCAATCTTGCGCAGCTTCGGTCCCTTTCCCTCGTCATCGACGAAAATCGTTCGGCCGCCTGCCGGCATGACGACGGTCTTGCCGACCAGGCAAATATCGCGGGAACAAACAAAGTGGTCCTTCCAGTTCACGCGATCGCCGCGAAATTTCACCCAGTCCGATCCCAGCCAGCGGTTGCCTTTGAAGCCGACAACCTCCTTCACGAAATCCCAGGTCCAGGCAACTTTTCCATCGGGCTCGACGGCGTAGATCCGCGCTCCAAGCGTCGCGAAGTAAGCTCGCCCATTTCCCGCCGCCGGCGCGGAGAAAATCGGCTCTTCACAGTCGATCACGGTGACCACCGAGCCGTCGCTCCGATTCAGCACATAGTAGTAACCTGCCGTCGTCCCGACATGCAGGTACTCGCCGACCACCGCCGGCGCCGCGACGTTG
Source organism: Limisphaerales bacterium (assembly GCA_047618185.1). GTDB lineage: Bacteria > Verrucomicrobiota > Verrucomicrobiia > Limisphaerales > JAYPEY01 > JAYPEY01. Next base: position 461 of record JBLHKZ010000053.1, on the reverse strand, counting down.
TTGCAATTGCCCGCCCCCCCTTTGGTCGCGCGCCGCCAGACGACCTTGTTCGACTTCACATCGATCGCAAACACCACGCCCGATCCGTCGATGACGTAGGCGCGTCCATCGGCGACCACGGGCGACGCATAGACCCCGTCGGTAAGCGGTATGGCGGCGACCAATCCCAGCGATCCGCTGAGAGAGGTCTGAGGCGCGTTGCCCGAGCGAAGCGCGTCGCCCTGAAGTTGGGGAAAATTCTGAGCGATCGCCGAAAGCGTGAAGCTGCTCGCGCAAAACAGTGAAAGGACCCAACGCGGCGCTATTTTCTTTTTCCAAGTCATGGAGGGCATTCTTCCCGCCGCCCGGCATTCCCGCAAAACATTTTCTTGCGGCCGCCGGTTCGGCAAGGACGAGACGCCGTCCTGGAGCCAACCAGTATTCAGAAGTTCTTTCTATCGCACATGATTCAAGAGTTCCGG
>JBLHKZ010000052.1:0-25922 GCA_047618185.1 Limisphaerales bacterium | reverse complement strand
CTTGGGCTCCTCTTTCTTGGGCTCCTCTTTCTTGGGCTCCTCTTTCTTGGTCGCCGGCTTGTCGGCTTCCTTCTTTGGCTCTTCCTGCTTGGCGGCCACAGGGGCGGGCTTCCAGCCCATCGTGATTTCGACGTTGGGCAACGCTTTCTTCAGGGCTGCCAGTCCGCCATCGGTGACCTTGGTCTGCCAGAGATACACTTTGCGGAGATTCTTCATGCCGTTGAGATTCGCGAGCCCCTTGTCGGAGATTTGAGTCCCGTAAAGGTTGAGATAGTCGAGATTCACCATGCCCTTGATGTGCGTCAGGCCGGCGTCGGTGATCTTGTTGTTCTCAAGATGCAGCCGGGTCAGGTTCTTGAGCGAGGCGATTTTCGTCAAATCGGCGTCGGTGAGTTCGCGGGCCGCAAGGTTCAGGTCGGTCAGGGTCTCGACCTTGTTGAGCTGGGCGAGCGCGGGCTTGACGTCCTTGATGTCAAGTGAGCGAAGGTTGGCGGTCTTCCACAGCAGGTCCTTGGCGACCGGACGCACGGAAACTCCCAATTTTCCGAGCTCCTTGATCGCGGTGGCCTCGGCGGGCTTGGGCTTGATCGTCGTCAGGCGATCCATCGGGCCCTGGTCGTTCTTGTCAGCAACGGCCGGTTTGAGACCCGCGGGCCAGTTGGCGCCTTCCTCGATCCACTTCTTGAAGAGCTCGATCTTGTCCTTGGACAACGGATCGCCCTTGGAAGGCATGATGTCATCGTGATCGGCGGGCAGGGTAATGCGCGTGAAGAGTTCACTCTCGGCGGGCTTGCCCGGCGCGATGACGTAGTCCTCCTCGAAGGCAAATTCTTTAGAGTCGAGGCGGAGGCCGCCTTTCTTTTTCTTGGCGCCGTGACATTCGTAGCAGCTCTCTTTGAGCAGCGGCTGAATTTGTTTAACAAAATCGACTTTGGCCGCGCTCGCCTGAAAGGCGCCGCCCAGAGCCAACGCAAGGGTAAGAATGAGGGTCTTTTTCATAAATAGTTTGGTCCGTGTTCTGACTGCGTCTGATTTCAATAAATTCAACATGAGCGCCGGCGATCGACGCCCTCGTCATGACTCAAGAGTTGAGCGGGATACACATTTCGCCGGATTCCTTCAACTAAAGATTTCTCGAACTGGCTCGCCCATGTCGGTGATCGGCACGGGACGATCCCCGTCGTACATATTTCGGTTGGGCCGAATTCCCAACGCGCAATGAATCGTGGCATGCAGATCCGGCACGGAGACAGGTCGTTCGAGCGGCAGCTTGCCCAGCTCGTCGGTGACCCCGATCGCCTGGCCGGTCTTGAGCCCGCCGCCAGCCAGCGCCACGCTAAACGCCTTGGACCAATGCCCGCGCCCGCCGCCGCCGTCAAACTCCGGAGGACGGCCAAATTCCCCCGCAATCACGATCAGCGTCTTGTCGAGCAACTGATTCTTTTCGAGATCGTCGACCAAGGTCGCGACCGCCTGATCGAGTTGCTGAATGAGAATGTGCTGATTCAGCTGCCCGTCATTATGCGTGTCCCAACCCGTGCCGTTGATGAAATTGAGATTAAAGGAGACCTCGATGAACCGCACGCCGCGCTGAACGAGCCTTCGCGCCAGCAGGCATCGCTGGCCAAACTCATCGCCGTAAGCCTGGCGTAAACCTCCCTTTTCCGCGTCGAGCTTGAACGCGTCCATGAAATCCCCGCCGCTCAGGTCAAAACTGTCGCCCAGCGCGGCGTCGTAGTCCGCGATCGCTTTGTCATCGGGATGCCGGTCGCGATAATTCTTTCGCAATTTGCCAAGCAGGGTTTCGCGATCCGACTGCCGCGCCGTCGTGATGTAGGAGGGCCGCGTCAGGCCGGAGGGGCCTTTCTCCGTGTCCGTCAGATAAACAAAGCCGTCCCGCGCGCCCAGAAATCCCGAGCCCCGCATGATACTCGGATAACCGACCACGACATACGCGGGAATGTTCTCCTCCGCCCGCCCACGCTGGTTCGACACGATCGATCCGATCGACGGATAGGTGATCGTGCCCGTCGGCTTGCGGCCCGTGTGGACAAAATTGGTCGCTGCGGAGTGCTCGTCAATAATGTCGTGACGCACGGTCCGGAGCAGCGCAAAACGATCGAGCCTCTTGGCGACGCGCGGCAGGTGCTCGCAGACCTGCACTCCGGGAATCGCGGTGTCGATCGCGGGATACGCCGAGCCGGCAACGCGTTTCTTCGGGTCGCCAAGCCGCTTGGGATCCCAAGTGTCGACGTGACAGGGACCGCCGCCCAGCCAGAGCAGGATGCAATGCTCGGCCTTTCCTTTCGGAAACGTTCGCTTCGTTTTCGGCGCCGCGATCACCGAGCCGGCGGCGCCCGCCGCCATGCCGGCAGCGCCGGTCCTGGCGAGAAACTCACGTCGACTCAATTTACTTTTATGCGACCTGTTCATGCTTGATTGCATAGCATCCCATTCAATCGTTCGCCCCTCAGGGCGCAAAGACAAATTCCGGCGAATTTACCAGCGCCCACAGCGCGTCTTCCATGCGTTCGCGCCAGTCCGCCTCCAGTCGCGCCGTGGGTTCATCGCCCTGCCGCGCCCTTTCCTCAACGATCATTTTGTATTCGGTTGCCCGGGCATTCAGATGGTTGGACCAGCTCAGGAGCAGTCCGGGATCGTACTCCTTTTTCAGACCTGGCTTCGCGCCCGGCACAACGCGTTTCTCATAACCCCGCTCCAGATGCGCGACGATGGCCGCTCGTTCGTCATCCGAAGGAAGCCGCGACAGCACGCGCAAGAATAACGCGTCGACCAACTTGACCGGCGATTGTTTGCGCAGGGACATCTCCGTGACCGCGCAATCTTCGGACAGCCGTGTCACGCGCCCGGCGCCGACGCCGCCGTTCGCCAGCCCGGCGGGCTGCAGCACGTTTGAAGAATGGTCGCGCTCGCTAAGCGAATTCTGCCGTGTCTCGCGCCAGCCAAAGGCCGCCAGCAGATCGACGATTTCCTGCGTGCGCGGCATGGACAGCGCCGGGCGATCGCGGTCATTCGACATGGTGGTAAATTCCCAGGCCCGCTTCGGATATCCCAGACTTAGAAAGCTGCTGGAAGGACGACGCCCATCGTTGTCCAACGTCAGCTCCTCAGTCCGCATCGGTTTACCGACGGCGGCGTAAAGCGAATCCACCAACTGCTCGGCGGACAATCGGCGGCGTTGCGGCGAGGCGAACAAACGATCCTTGGGCTCGTCCGTCTCCGGATCGCGAAGCCCCGCCTGGCGCTGGTAGGCTTGTGAATTAAAAATCAAACTCGCCACGCGCTTCAGATCGTAATCATGCGTCGCCAATTCGCGAGCCAGCCAATCCAGCAAGGCCGGATGCGAAGGCTTGGACGTTTCCCAATCGTCGACTGGCTCGACGAGGCCCAGGCCGAGGTAGCGTTTCCAAAGCCGATTCACGATCACGCGGGCAAAGCGTTCGTTCCGCGGATCGGTGATACTGGCGGCCAATTGCTCGCGCGTATTCTTGCCGTCACGCACAACACCCTTGGCAAATTGGCCCTTCATCACGTCGTGAAAGGGCCAGTCCGGCTCGACTTTCGAACCCGGCTTCAGGGTGACGTTGACCAGCCGCCCGACCGTAATGTCGGTCACGGCGGGAATCGAGCTGCTGGCAGGCACCTCCTGCGGCCCCTTCTTCAGCATCGCCGCCAGACTGAACAGATCCTTCTGCATGAAATCGTGATAAGGGGCGTCGTGGCAGCGGGCGCAGGAAAGATTCATCGCCAAAAAGGCCCGCGAGACTATTTGCGCGCGATCGGCCATGGGGACGTCGTTCTGCGTGGCCAGACCAAACCCGGCAGGGCCGCCGCCGTAGACGCTGCCTTCCATGAGGATCAACTCGGTGGCAAATCGGTCGATCGGCTTGTTGTCGATGAACGATTCGTGAATCCACCAACGAAACGGGCCGGTATTGTTCAACGAGGGCTTCAGAATTCCGGGATTCTCGGCCAGCACGTCCTGCCAATAAGCCACCCAATGATCGGCCCAACCCGGATGCGCGAGAAACCTCTGTATGGCGTTGGCGCGGCGTTCCTTGCTCTTGTCTTCCCGGAACTCGGCAATCTGCTCCGGCGAAGGAACCACGCCGATCGTGTCGAGCGACAGACGACGCAGGAAGGCCCAGTCGTCGATCAATGGAGCCGGCTCAACCCCGGCCGCTTCCAGTCGCGCGCCGATGAAATGATCGATCTCGTTGTTCGTGAATTGCTCCGCCGAAGATTTCGGGACGGAAATGGCAGGAGCCTCCGCGAAAGACTTTCGCGCAAGTTCATGGCGCGTCGCCCAGTACTCAGTTTCCTTCGCCGCATACCGAACACGATTACGATGGTCCAGGTCGGTCAACCGCCGATTCTGTCGCGCGACATGCCGGTCCCATTGCCCGTCGTTGTGTGGAAAACCGTCACGTGGCGCGGCCACTCGGTAGAGATTGTCGTCGCCCAAGACGCTCAGCGAAATTTCGCCGATCGATCTCTTGATTTTCTTCGCCCCGCCGACCATCGCTTCGAGCACGAACACATGCGGCTTGCCGTCAGACTTCCACGTGAAGAACTCATCGTGGTGCGCGGTGCGTGCAAAGCGCAGACCCGACGGCAAATCAGTCGGAACATCCGGCACTTCGCCGTGGCCGCTGGTCGGCCCCGCGATGAACGCCGTCTGGGCGACCCGCTTACCGTCGATGTGAAGCCGCGCGCCCTGCAAAGAACGCAGCATCAACCTCCGCTCGCCTGCGGCCATCGTCATCACTCCGGACGCGCGAATGACATAGGGATTCGACCGATCGATGCGAACGCCTCGGTGGTTGTATTTTTCGGGCGACCGAACAAAGGCGAAGGCCGGCTCTTCATAGGTTTCCACCGGATTCATCGGCAGAAAATTCCACGAGTTTTTAGCCGGCATGCCTTCGATGATCTCCACTCTCAACGCGTCTTTCGGCAATTCGTCGGGATCGACCGTCAATCCCGGCGGCGTAAATCGAAAGCGTTGCTCGATGGCTTTGCGGGAAACGACTTTCCGGTAAATGGCGATCTCATCAATCGAACCGTGAAAGGAATTGCCCACGCTGCCCGACAGCGAAGAGCCGATCCACAGCTCGTCGTCATCAACCACCGGCGCGTTTTCGGTGGCGCCCCCGTAATCCCAGGCTCCCTTGACTTCCGCGCCGTCAATATACGCCACCGGATCCGCCTTCTTTCCGAAGGTGTAGCTGACGACGATGTGATGCCAGCCCGACGCGGGCTTGATCGCGGCGTCCGACGTCCAGCGATGCCAATGATCCGTCCCGCTCTTGCGTTCCGAGCCTTTCGCCCGAAACAAAAAGCTGATCTGCCCGCCCCGGCCGTCGCGATTCCACAACCGCACGGCATAATTGTGATTGTTCGGCAGCGTCCCGGGCAATTGCGTCCGGCCCTTGCCGACCACGTAGACATTGCTGCCCTTGCCGATGGTCGCGGGATTGACCCAGGCCTCAATCGTGATCGATTCGCCCTTGTCGAAGTCCAGCGGACTCTTCTCGCCCGGGTCTTTGACACGAATGTAAGCCGCGCCCTCACCGAAGGTGGCGCCCGCATTATCGGGACCAAAGGCGGCGAACGTTTCATATCGCGGGCCCGGCGTCCCGAAGGCGACCGATCCGACCAACGATGCCTTAAGGTCGGCGGCTCCCTTGCCCCCGATAGCGCCATAACCCGCGTCAAATCGCCAATAGGCAACGGGCTTGTCCCGCAGCACGAGCTCCGCATAAGGATCCGCCATCGCCGCCCCTGCCGACGCGGCGCAAAAAACGCCTGTCAATACAACGCCGGCAAAACTTTGAAGCGTTACCAATGGTAAGCGATTCAATGGGCGGCGCATTTTTCGGTTGGAAGACATATTCAAAACTGAATAGCGGATATTAGGTTTGCGCATGCTCAGTTCAAGGGCAAAGGCCGGGTATAATTTGCGCTGTTGCGCACAAGTTTCGTTCCTATTGAGCCAATCCGACGCAGTTCCGCGCCCTCCGATTCAGCCGCGCTCGCTCGGACCTAGACGGCGCCCCGCGACTTTGGCATGCTCCCGCGATGGGTATTTCGCCAAAGCAATTCAAGCAATTGCAGGAACGCGCCAGCGGCAAACGGCGCGCCTCCTCGACGGCTTTGCCCGCCGCCAAACCCACCGTCGACCAGATCATTCTCGGCATTGACCCTTCGCTGCGGGGAACTGGCTTCGGCATTATCGAATTGGCACGCCCGGTCCATAAAACACTCGCGCAGGGAACCATCAAATGCCCCCCCGCCTGGGAAAAATCCCGTTGCCTGGCGCTCATCGCCCAAAGCCTGCGAGACAAGATCAAGGAATTCGCGCCGACCGTCTGCGTCATCGAGGGCCTGTTTTTCGCCCAAAATCTCAAGACGGCGCTGACCATGGGCGAAGCGCGCGGCGCCGCGCTGGTCGCCGCGGCCGAAGCGGGATTGGATATCTACGAGATCGCGCCGCGCAAAATGAAGCTCGCCATCGTCGGTCACGGCGCCGCTCAAAAAGACGCTGTCGCCCGCATGGTGCAACGCATGCTCAACCTCGAGGAGTTGCCGGCGCCGGACGCGGCCGACGCCCTCGCCCTGGCGCTGGCCCACGCCCAGGAAAACGCCCACAGCCCCCTGACTTCCCGTAAAAAAGTATGATCACCTTCGTCCGCGGCAAACTCGTCGAAGCCCTCCCCACGCGCGTCGTCATCGATGTGAACGGCGTCGGCTACGAAGCGCTGATTCCCCTTTCCTCATTCGACAAACTCCCCGCGCTCGGCGAGGACGCTCACTTGCTCACCCATCTCGCCGTTCGTGAAGACGCCCACACACTCTACGGCTTCATGACCGCCGGCGAACGAGAGCTTTTCCGCCTGTTGATCGGGGCCGTCAGCGGCATTGGCCCGCGTATCGCGCTCAACGTCCTCAGCGGCATGAGCGTCGAATCCTTTTCCGCCGCCGTCGCGGCGGGCGACGACAAGTCGCTTTCACAAATCTCCGGCATCGGGAAAAAAACCGCTCAGAGAATCGTGGTGGAGCTCAAAGACAAGATCCGCAAAACCATAACCGTTTCCGCCACGGGCGCCGCACCCGCCAGCGGCGCCGGCGCGGACGCACAAAAGCTGAACGACGCCGCCATGGCGCTGATGGCGCTGGGGTTTAAACAGGCCGAAGCCGGCGAATCCGTGAAGGCCGCCATCACCATGCTCGGCTCCGAAGCCGCGGTGGAGGACCTCGTGCGAGCCGCGCTCAAGAAGTAACACCGAGATCGAAGACCCAGGCGCTTGAACCACAGATGAACACAGATAAACACAGGTATTTAGGACGGAACATTGCAACATCCACTGGCGATTTGAGGGTCTTCAGCATTGCCGTTCCCGACTCCGTGTTGCGCTGCCCGCATCCCATCCGTGTCCATCTGTGTTCATCTGTGGTCAGTCTTTTCGAATAATGGCCGAAGCCGAAACAGCTCCCGAAGCGCCCCGCGTCATCGTCCCAAAACAGGCCGACTGGAAAGGGCGCTTTGCCGCCTTCGCGATTAGCTGGGCCGTTCGAATCATGTCCTGGACCGTCCGCTTCCGTTTCGACGATTCGGCAAAATTCTTCGCCGAAAAGAATCCGGGGCCGATGATTTTCTGCGTCTGGCACAACCGCCTGTTTCTCTCCGCGATCGTTTACCAGAAATGGCAGAAGCGCATCGGCATGAAACGCGCCATGGCCGGGCTCGTCAGCGCCAGCCGCGACGGCGCCATGCTCGCCCTCATCTTTAAACAATTTGGCATCACTGCCGTGCGCGGCTCCTCCAGCCGTCGTGGAGCCCAGGCCCTGCTGGAGATGACCTCGCAAGCCGAAAAAGGCCTCGACCTGACCATCACGCCCGATGGGCCGCGCGGCCCCCGTTACGACGTCCAACACGGAATCATGTCGCTCGCGCAAGTGACCGGCATTCCCATCCTGCCCGTCTCTTTCCACATCCGCGGGAAGTTCCAAATGCCCAGCTGGGACCGCTTTCAAATTCCCCTGCCATTCACTCGCTGCGACATCAAAGTCGGCGAGCCTCTGAGCGTCGGGCGCAACATTTCGAAGGAGGAACGGGAGAAAGCGCGCGAAGAGCTCGAACGCCGCATGCGGGCAATTACCGTGGATTAATCCCGCAACGCGGTCTCGACGCGGGATCGAGTCGAGATCCCGTATTCGGGCAGGTACTCCGCGTAACGCGTCATCACCGAAAGCACGTAGCTCTTCGTGCCGGGAAAATCGATCTGCTTGATGAACAGGCGGCTGTTGGTCGCCGCGGCTCCCTTGTTCCAGCGAAGGACATTTCCCCGGCCCGCGTTGTACTCGGCAAGCGCATAGGGAAGGCAGTTATCCGCATCCGTGTAGCGCTCCAGGGCTTTTCGCAAATACCAGGTCCCGGCCATGGTGTTCGAGCCTGGATGGGTCAGATGTTCGTGATGAAAAGGGACGATGTTTTCCGCCTTGGACCAGTCACTCGCCGCGTCCCCCATGATTTGCATCAAGCCAATCTCGCCGGCCAGGCCGCGCGCGTCCGGATTAAAGCGGCTTTCTTTCCAGATCACCGCTTTAATCAGCGCTGGTTGCACGTGATACTTCATCGCCGCCTCATGCACCAGTGGATCGATCGCCAGCTCGGCCCGGCTTTTCATCCAAAACCAGACCGCCGCCGCGTCGACCGCCAGCAGAACGCAAATCACGATGGGCCAAAGTGACTTCACACCCCTCTCATAGCCCCCTTCGCGACAATTCGCCAGTCGGATTTTCCGCTCGACGCCTCCCCCCGCTGTCCCAACAGTCCCCTCCGCAAATGATCGCGCGCGTCACCCTGGAAATCGCCCTTCGCCGAGAATTCGACTATCGAATTCCCGAGGAACTCGCGGATCGGATCGAGGTCGGCAGCCGCGTCAAAATTCCCTTCGGCAGACGCACCGTGATGGGCTACGTGACGGCGATGGTCGAGCATTCGCCGCACGGCAAGCTGCGCGCGATCCTGGACACCGTCGGCAGTCAGTCGCTGGTCACACCCAAAGTTCTCAAACTCGCGCGCTGGATCGGCGAATACTATTGCTGCGCACCCGAAATCGCCCTGAAAAGCGTGCTGCCGCAGGCCGTTCGCAAGGAACAGGAGGGTTGGAAGGAAAGCCTCTTCGTCGGCGTTTCGCCAACCCCGCCCGTCGAAGCGCCGAAACTTACGAAGCGACAGCGCGAAGTGTTCGCTCTCATTGAAGAGCGCGGCCCGCTGCTCCTGCGCGACCTCCTGAAACTGGCCGGCACGACCGCCGACACCGTCCGCAAACTGGAGAATAAGGGCCTGGCCACGATCCAATCCAAAATTCAGGAGCGCGATCCCTACGCCGAAGAGCAAATTCTCCCCAGCCAGGAGCTTGAGCTCAACGACGAACAAGCTCCCGCGCTTCAACAAATCATCGCGGCGCTGGATGCCATTGACGGAAAGGGCGCCCCCCCCTCGTCCGCCTCTGATCCAGCTCTCAAGGCCGCCAAATTCCTCCTTCACGGCGTCACCGGCAGCGGCAAAACCGAGGTCTATTTGCAGGCAATCGCGCACACGCTTGAGCAGGGCAAAGGCGCGATTGTGCTCGTCCCCGAGATTTCCCTCACGCCGCAGACCGTCGAGCGCTTCAAGGCGCGATTCTGCGCGGGCTCCGTCAAGACTCTCGTCGCCGTGCTGCACAGCCACCTTTCCACCGGCGAACGCCACGACGAATGGCACAAGATCCGCCAGGGGCGCGCGCGCATCGTCATCGGCGCCCGCTCCGCCATCTTCGCGCCGGTCGATCCACTGGGATTAATCATCGTCGATGAAGAACACGAGCATTCCTACAAACAGGCGGAGTCTCCGCGCTACCACGCCCGCGACGTGGCCGTCGTCCGCGGCCAAATGGAAAACGCCGTCGTCGTGCTCGGCTCGGCCACACCCTCGATGGAGAGCTACTACAACGCAAAGAACGGGAAGTACCGGTTGTTGGACATGCCCACCCGCGTGGACGACAAGAAGATGCCCCTCGTGCGGGTCATCGACATGCGCTACGAAAGCCGCAAGCAGAAGGGACCGCCCATTTTCTCCAACCCCCTAGTGGAAGGCATCCGCCAAAGGGTTGAACGCAGAGAGCAATCGATCCTCTTTCTCAATCGGCGCGGTTACGCGACCTCGATGCAATGCCAGGTCTGCGGCTACGTCGCCGAGTGCCCCGATTGCAGCGTGTCACTGACCTACCACCGCGACGAACAGACCCTCCGATGCCACACCTGCGGGCACGCAATCCGGGCTCCCAAAGTCTGCCCCGCCCCGGAGTGCGGCAGCTCCTCCATCCGCTTCTCCGGCCTTGGAACTCAAAAAGTCGAGGAGACGCTCAAGAAGCTTTTCCCCAAAGCGGAGATCCAGCGAATGGACTCCGACGTTCTGCGCAAAAAGAACGATTTCCGAAAAATCCTGGGCGAATTCCGCACCGGCAAGATCGACATCCTGATCGGCACGCAAATGATCGCCAAGGGGCTCCACTTCCCCAACGTCACACTCGTCGGAATCATCCACGCCGACCTCAGTCTGCACATCCCGGATTTCCGCGCGGGCGAACGAACCTTTCAGCTGCTTACTCAGGTCGCCGGGCGCGCCGGACGCGGCGATGTCGAAGGCGAAGTATTCGTGCAATCCTTCACCCCCTTTCACGCGGCGATCCAATACGCCCGCAGCCATGACTACGAAGGCTTCTACGACGCGGAAATGGAATTTCGCGAACAGCTGAAATACCCGCCGCTGAGCCGAGTCGCCATGCTGACCCTACGCGGACGAAATGAGGACAAGGTCGAGTTTTCGGCCCAACAGGTGAAAACACAGGCCGAAAAGGCGCTCGCGGACATCGACGACATCGTGATCATGGGCCCCGCCCCGGCGCCCCTGGCCCGCGCCGAAAAACAATTTCGATTCCAGATCATGATCCGCGCCCGAAACATGAGTCGCGTCAGCGCAATACTTTCCAAACTGACCCAGGCTCTGAAACTCCCCGACGAAGTGCTCCTGGCCGTGGATATCGATCCGGTGAATCTGTTCTAAAGAGAGGGAGCCCGAATAGCAGGTTTTGCGGTTTGCGTCCTTCGTCTGGATCACATCCCTTTTTTGATCTCGATTCGAGCCTTTGGCCGAATCTACGCGTTCTCTTCGATCAGCTCGCGGCGGGCGCCTCCGAGCAGATTCTCCACGAAGTTCGTGGAATACACCCCGCGGCGGAAATTGGGATCCTGAAGAATGGCCTGCTGAAATGGGATCGTCGTCTTGATGCCCTCGATCATGTACTCGCCCAGCGCGCGGGACATGCGGTCCATCGCCTCGCGGCGATCCTTGCCAGTCACGATCAGCTTGCTGATCAAGGAATCGTAATGCGGCGGGATCGTGTAGCCGGCGTAGGCATGGCTGTCGACGCGCACGTCCTTGCCGCCCGGCGCGTAATACATCGTGATCTTTCCCGGGCTGGGTCGAAAATCGCCAAAGGGATCCTCGGCATTGATGCGGCACTCGATCGCGTATTTTTTGGGCGCCAGAAAATCGCTTTGGGATTCCCGGATCTGCTCGCCCATCGCTATCAGAATCTGATACTTCACGAGATCGATCCCCGTGACTTCCTCCGTGATAGGATGCTCGACTTGGATGCGCTTGTTGACCTCGAGAAAGTAGAAATTGCCCTTGTCGTCGACGATGAACTCCACCGTGCCGGCGTTCGTGTATTTCGCCAGTTCGGCGATCTTAACGGCGGCTTTGCCCATTTTCTTGCGAAGGCCGGGCCGTTTTTCAAAAAATGGGGATGGCGTCTCCTCGATCAGCTTCTGGTGGCGACGTTGAATGGAACAATCCCGCTCGCCCAGGTGAATGATCTTTCCGCGACCGTCGCCCAGAATCTGAAATTCGATGTGCCGGGGGTTCTCGATGAATTTCTCGATATAAACGCCAGAATTGCCAAAGGCCTTCTCCGCCTCACTGCGCGCCGCGTGGTAGCCCTTGATCAGGGACACGTCATTATGGGCGACGCGCATGCCACGGCCGCCGCCTCCCGCCGTGGCCTTGATCATGACCGGGTAGCCAATTTTCTTGGCCGTCTCTTTGGCGACCGTCTCATCCTCGACCAGCCCTTCTGAGCCCGGCGGGATCGGCACGCCGGCCTTGGTGGCGAGCGTCCGACTTAATGCCTTGTCTTCCATCGCATTCATCGCGCCTGAACTCGGACCGATAAACCGGATATTGCAGCTCTCGCAAATATCGGCGAAGTGGGCGTTCTCGGACAGAAAGCCGTAGCCCGGGTGAATCGCATCGACATCCGTAATCTCAGCCGCGCTGAGAATGCGATCGATTCTCAGATAGCTGTCGGACGAGGGAGCAGGACCGATGCACACCGCTTGGTCGGCCATCTGCACGTGCATGGAGCTGGCGTCCGCCTTGGAATAGACGGCGACAGTGCGAATGTTCAATTCCTTGCACGCCCGAATGACTCGGACCGCGATCTCGCCGCGATTGGCTATCAGAACTTTTTCAAACATGCGGAATGCTGTTTCTAGGCCGCGTCGCAAAAACTGGGGTTCGGCGTTGTCCGGTGGCCGTCACAGGGGTTGAATTCGAAACATCGGCTGATCGAATTCGACCGGCTTGGCGTTTTCCACCAGGACTTCAGTGATCACACCGGAAACCTCCGCCTTGATCTCGTTCATCACCTTCATCGCCTCGATGAGACACACGACGGTCTCGGGATCGACCTTCTGGCCAACTTCGATGTAGTTGGCGGACTCCGGCGAAGGCGCTCGGTAGAACGTTCCGATCATGGGCGATTTGATCTCCGCCCCGGTGTCCACCGGAGCGGGAGGGGCGACCGGCGTGGCCGCCGCCGCGGCGATGGAGGCTGGAGCCGACACCGATTCCTGATAGTTCACGGAACCCGAGGGTTCGTTGCCTCGCTTGAGCTTGATCTTAAAATCTTTCGTCTCCAGCTCAAACTCCGCGACATCCTGCTTCTTGCACAAATCGAGTACGGCCTTGATTTCTTTTATATCCACTTGGGGCCTTGTTTGTAGGTTTGGAAAACCGGGTTGCTGTATTGCATCGCAAATAAAAAAACAGTGGCCGAATTACGTCACTGCTTTTAGGAGTCAAATTGAATGCAGGTGAGCTTATGGAGGGGAGAAACCGACGTCAAGAAAAGTTTACGCCGTTCAAAAAATGATCTTTTTTGAGCCGTTTAACACATTTTAAGGCTATTAAAACACACATTAAGAGATTAAATGATCACTTTAAGGTTAAAGCTGCGTTTAGACCTAGTTGGTAGGATTCGGCTCCGAATCCGGCTATTTGCCCACGGCAAACTGGAGCAATCATCGACGTGTGACGGAACGATTCGCGGGCGTGAACATTCGATAAATGAATCTCGATCACGGGAACAGCAACCGCGCCAATGGCATCCCGAAGGGCAACGCTGGTGTGAGTGTAGGCCGCAGCGTTCAAGACAATCGCATCGAAGGAGCCATCCGCCTCCTGTATCCAAGTGACCAGCTCTCCTTCAATATTTGACTGCCGGAAAGCGATTTCAGCCCCGGCTGTGGCCGCCTGGGCCCGCACCAACTCCTCGATATCAGCCAGAGTCGTGCTTCCATATATCTCGGGCTCACGCTTGCCCAACAGATTCAGGTTCGGCCCATTGAGGAACAAGATCTTCATTTGTCCGGGACTTTAAGCATCTGACGATCACTTGTCCACGGCATTAACGGGCTCCGATCGTCCCCAAAGCAGACCAAACATCAGGAATGCCGGCCACGACAAGGCGGGGATGTATAAACTGAATTCCATGCCGACTTGCAGCGACCAACCAGCTAAACCCAGCCAAATCAGGAAGAATTGCCAATCTTTCACTCGTTTACTTTTACGATAAAGCAAAATCAACGATGCCCAGATAAACACGGAAAATGAGATGAATCCGATGAGTCCGGAGTCGGAAGCCTGCTCTAAATAGTCATTGTGGCTCAAACGGGCCATCTCGGCGTCGTCCGCCTTCTTTTGACCGTAGGGAATCATGAATGTCCCGGGCCCCGTGCCAGTCATCGGGTTCTCTTTGAAGGTCTCGACCGCGGCTTTCCAGTAGTCCGCCCGGGCTCCAAGGCTTGTAGCCCCGGCGATGAAATAGCCTGAAAACAGGATGAAGAATCCCGCCAAACCGCAACTGAGAATCAGGCTGCCAATCACAATTTTGACTTTCCCGGCGATCGGCAGCCTCGACATGGCGGCTAATCCCTGAGCCAGGACCAGCAGTATGCCCGTCTTCGAGCCCGACCAAAACACGCACGCCAGCGAGGGCGCCGCCAACAACCCGACCAGCGTCCATCGGGCGGAGGTCTCGAACCGACCGTCGCTCATTCGCCAGACCGACGACAACAACCAGGGCAACAACAGGACGATCGCCCCAGCCAGGGCGTTGGGATAAAACATCGTTGCCCAGATGCGATTGCTCGCCAACTTGGTCGTGTAGCCGAATGCGTAAAGCGGTTCGTCGGCGATCGCATTGGCCAGATCCATCACGATCCTCTGCTCTTCGCGCGCAAGGGATTCCTTCCCCCACAGACCCGCCGTCGCCGCTTTCAGCTCCAGGAAATCCTCGGCTCGATCTGGATATTCTGGCTCGGCCCGATTGGCCAGCTCCCGCCCGTCGCTGTCGACGATAACGACGCGTAATTGGTCCGCGCCGCTTTCCTTGATCACAATCACTCGAACGGCGTCGCTTCGGGCGCCATTCCGCATGCGCCCTTCCCTCGCGCTTTCATCCGACACCAACTGAACGTCGTGCCCGGCGTAAAAGTAGTCGCGCATCTGCTCAAGCCCGGAGAATCGCTGTTCGACGCCGGACCAAAGCATGCAACAAAAGCCAAACAGCAGAGCCGCCTGGAACAGTTCCAAGCTTCGAAGGCGCCCCAGAATCAGCGCCCCGACGTAGAACCACAGGGTCACGGCCGCAAGATGCAATACCGTCGGCTGAGTCAGCTCCGCGCTCACCGTGTCCATCGCGGCGACGAGCTGCCATGCAAACCAGACGAGCGGCATCCAGAATATCCAGCCGGGAATCGACGAGCGTCCGGCGTTCGCCCCGCGACCCAGCAGCACGATCACCGCGACAATCGCCAATCCGCCCAGAAGCACGTAGCCGAAGACAATCGGCCATGGCGCAAAAATGGCTTGGAGGAAGTTGGCCGGGGTCGACACCTGCCCCTCCAGCACGGAGGGCGTTCCGAATTTCAGCAGCGCGATCGCCAGCAGCAGGCCCGCGCCCCCGGCAAGACCGCTCGATAGAATCCCCGGTTGAGATGCGGGCATCGATGGTTCGCTCTGGGCCATTAAGGAAAGCTAGCGAAGACAATCAGGGGAATCCAGCGCGCGGGAAATGCAAATCGGCCTAGAGCTTGAGCTTCAACAGGCCGACCTCCAGAGCGAGCGACTCCTGCACGTTGGTGCCCAGCAGTCGCTGCGTCCGCTCGATCACTGCCAGATTCTCCATGGCTTCTTCCGACGAGACCCGCGCGGCGACCGCCTGAACGGAACCGGCCAGCGCCGGCAGGGAAAACATCTCTTCAGCCGCGTTGAGCGTGCGAATCCAGATGTCTCGCAGCCACCACTGAACGCGGGCCAGCAATTCCGAACGCTCCCGTCGGTATTCCGCCTCGATCGCCGCCGTCAATTCGACTTCCCACTGTTTGCGCAGTTTGTCGTCCACGTCGTCATGCCGTTGCAGCGGTGAGCGCTCGGTCAGCGTCTCGTCGACCGATTCCTTGATCTTGGCCAGGCGCTCCAGGAGATTTCCCAGCAGTTTGTAGCGTCCGAGCAGACCGGCGTCGCGACGCGCGGCGAGCTCCGCAAACCCCTGTATCCAGGCCAACTCCTCGGGAGCGATCCGCAATTGGCCGCCGCCGGAAAAGTTCAATCGAAGGCAACGCGAAATGATGGTGTCGAGCAGTTGCTGCGGATCCGGGGAAAGCAGAATCAGGATCGATCGGGCCGGCGGCTCTTCCAGGGTCTTCAAAAAGGCATTCGCCGAATACACGTTCATCCGTTCCGCCGCCACTATGATCGACACCTTGTATTCCGCCTCGGTGGGTTTGAGGTTCACGGTCTGCATCAGACCGCGAATCTGGTCGACGCCGATCGTGCGGGTCTTCATTTCCGGCCGCACCCAATGCACGTCCGCGTGGTTCAGATTATCGATTTTTCGGCAGCTCAGGCACACGCCGCAGCAATCGACGGGGGATCCGCCATCGGCGCCGCGGACGGGATCGAGGCAGTTCAGGGTCATGGCCAGTGTGCGCGCCACAGCCTCCAACTCAACCGACTGCGAGCCGGCAAATAGATAGGCGTGCGCGAGTCGTCCGCGCTCCAGGCTGCGCTGGAGCAGTTGGACCACTTGTTCCTGCTCGGGAAAATCGATGAATGGCATGACGAGGGGCGTCTTCCTAACGATACTTCTGCCGGAGCGCAACTTTGCTTTTCGCCCGGGCGAGCATCTTGAGGTTGACCATCTCCACGCCCACGGAAAACGCCATCGCGAAGTAGATGTAGCCCTTGGGTATCGCGACGTGAAACGATTCCGCCACCAGCACAAAACCAATGAGTATGAGGAAGCTTAACGCCAGCACCTTCAAGGTCGGCCGCTCATTGATGAAGTCACTGATTGCCTTGCTGAAGAACAACATGAACATCATGGCGATCACCACCGCCGCGACCATCACTCCGATCTGTTTCACCATGCCCACGGCGGTGATCACCGAATCCAATGAAAACACGATATCCAGCAACATGATCTGCACAATCACCGCAGAGAAGGTGGGAACCAACTTGGCGCTGACTTCGCCGTCCACGCCTTCGAGTTTCTCGTGAATCTCCTTGGTGCTCTTGGCGATGAGGAACAACCCACCCACGAACAACACCAGATCCTTCCCAGAAACTGGATGCGCGTCTTTCATCGCCCAGAAGGGCTCAATGGTGAACAGAGCCGAGTCCAGCTTGGCCACCCAGGCGAGCGTCAACAACAACAGAATCCGCGTTCCCAACGCTGCCATAAGGCCTATCTGTCGCGCCTTGTGCTGTTGGGATTCGGGGAGTTTATTCGCCAGAATCGAGATGAAAACGATGTTATCGATGCCCAGGACGATCTCCAGAAGAGTGAGCGTCAACAGGCTGATCCAAATGGCGGGGTCCGCTAGCCAATCCATCAGCGCAGTCTAGGCGCCAGCTTCCAATCTGTCAGGCACGTTCTCACGATCGCCGGCGCCGTGGACAAAAGTCGGTGAATCATACCGGTTTTTATGGACCAAAACCGGACAATCAACTTGTCTGGATATGAGGCATTCCGCATAACTCCCGTCATGGAAATCATCCAACTCATGCCCGGCAGCTTCTATGTTTCCAACGGCGGCAACGCCCTGCTGGCAGGCTGTCCTCCCGAGATCATCAAGATCATTCGGCAACGCGGCCTCGGCGCGCCGGCGACAATCCTGCTGCCCGACTCGCCAATAGCCATGGGCGAGTCTCAGACCGCGATCGAGTTCCCGCTATGCCAACATCTTTTCTTCAGCGGCAATAAGGATAGAACGCCGATGATCCTCGCCGGCAGCCGGCGGCGCATTCGAGCTGCAACCGAATTGCTCGAAATCAGCCTGATGGGTCCGGACGAATCGCAGATGCGTGACTGGGGCATGGAGCCGGAGGCCGCTGAAAACCTCGCGCGGGAAACTCGCTGGTTCCACATGAAGGACGAGGAGGGCAAACATATCCCGCTCGAAGCCCTGCTTGAGACCAAGGTGTTCGAATCTGAAGAGTGCGATCTCGGCTGGATTCAAATCCAACGCGTCAAACACGATGTATTTCGCCTGAAATGCGGCGAGGAAACCGAAGAACTCGACCTGTCGGTATTGGTGGAACAAGCGCCGCCCTATCCCGTGACCACCGACCTCACCGTCAGCACTCTCGTCAAGATGGGGATCGAAGTGCTCGGAGGAGCGACGGGGTTCAGCTCGGCGCAAGCCTCATCCGGCATGGCTCTCTGCTACAACGGGAACTACATCCTGATCGACGCCATCCCCTATCTGAACTACCACCTCAAGGCCCGCGGCATCGCCCGCAATCAGATCCATTCGATCTTTCTGACGCACATCCACGACGATCACTGCAATATCGCCTCGCTCCTTCAGTACAATCGGAAGATCCGCGTGCTCACCACGCCGCTCATCTTCCACATGATGCTCAAGAAGCTCTCTCTGACCATGGATCGACCCGTCGACCGCCTGCGCGCCTACTTCGATTTTCTTCCGCTCACGCCGGGCGAGGAAACCGAATTCTTCGGGTTAAAAATCCTACCGCACTGGTCGAGCCATTCCATCCCGACCATCGGGGCGCAGTTCTCCACCGTACACAACGGCGTCACCTACCACATGATCTACACCGGCGACAACCAGTCGCTCACGGACATCAAGAACATGCAGAAAACAGGCGTCATCGACGGCGAACGCTACAGTGAAATCGCCGACCTCTACAGCATGCGCACCCACCTGCTGATCGCCGACGGCGGCGAGGGCGTCATGCATGGCGATCCGTCGGACGCGCTCAATTCCGAGGCCGAGCGCATCGTTTTCCTTCACCTCGAACAGCTTCCAGAGGAATTTCACGCGCAATACACCGTCGCCTCCTCCGGTAAGCGATTTCCCATCCTCCGCGGCGAAACCGACTACAATCTCACGCGCACGATCGAGTATTTGATGGAGTATTTTCCGGAGATGCCGCCGATCTGGATCTCTAACCTGTTGGCCAATCAGCAGGTCAGCAGCTTCAACGCCGGCGACATCATCATTCGACAAGGCTCCAAGTCCGACACCCACGTCTACATGATCCTCACCGGCTACGCGCAAGTCATCCAGCACGACGGAAAAAAGAAGAACTACCTCGCTCAGATGGAGGCCGGCGAGTTGATCGGCGAGATGTCGATCATCACCGGCAAGGGCCAACGCAACGCCTCCGTGGTGGCGCTCAGCCCGGTGACCGTATGCGCGTTTTCCGAATCCGCCTTCCATGGCTACATCCGCCACCAGCGCTACGAGAACAAACTGCGCACCATGTGGCAGAATCGCGAACTGCTTCAAAATTTCCCCTATCTGAGACCCCTTCAACAGCCTGTCATTCGAGCCCTGAGCGAGCACGTCACCCTAGAATACCTCACCGCGCGCAGCGGATCCGAGCGGCTCGAAAACATTTGCGAAGAGGGCGGCATGATATTCCCCCTCGGCATCGACATCGAGACCGAACGCCGCGGCAAAAAGACCGAGTTCGAGGCTCAAACCCAGCCCATCTTCTGCAGCCCCGGCACGGTCTTGAGCACCGAGGCGGAGTTTCAGTATCTGCTCCTGCGCACGGCCCAGGCCGCCGCGCTCCGACAAAAAATCCCGGCGTTTCGCTACTTCTGGGAGGAAACCCTGGGCCTGCCCGTGCCAACCAGCGGGTGAAAACTGCGCCCTACCTGCAATGCGTTTCGCTCAAGCCGGCTCCGGAGCGCGATAACTCGCTCTTCCCGTTCAATCTTCCGTTCGTTCAAAACCTGGACCTGACGTTCGAAAGCCCCGTCACCTTTCTCGTTGGCGAGAATGGATGCGGGAAATCAACGCTCATCGAAGGCATTGTCGAACGGTGCAACCAAATGAGGATTGCAGCCTGCCGATCCGCCACATTCCCGTTTGAATTTCTCCGCCTTCTGGGGAACAGTCTTCTTCAACCCGACTCACGGAGCCAGACGCCCATGATAAGCCTCACCGCCTCACCCACGCCACACAACGCCGTCCTCGTCCTCCTCGCACTCGTCCTCGCACAAACACCCGCCCCCGCCGCGCCGACCCTGCCCAGCCTGGCCGGCAATCCCCTCTCCCTGCTTCCCGGCGCCGGCGACATCACCAAACGCGCCCCGTTTCTCGCCGCCGCATTCTCTGAATTCTTCAGCGACTCACGTAATTTCACCGCCCGCGCCGAGTTGTCCCTGCCCGGGCGTAATCCCGGCGATTCCATCCCCATCGGTCTCGCCATGTCCGAAGGCCGGATGCGCTGGCAGCTCAACACCGCGCAAGTCCGCAGCGCGCACCTTCCGCCCGAGCGAGTCGCCCTGCTCAAGCAGATGAAGATGGACAGCGTCATCCTCTATCTCCAGCCGGACACCCATCTCATAGCCGCCTTCCCCCGGATGAAAGCCTGGGTCGAAACGCCCATGCCCAAAGCCACGAATATCCAGGAAAACGCGCAGGCCAAGATCGGCGGCATGAAGAAAACGCCCGTCGCCAAAGAGATCGTCGACGGCCACCCCTGCATCAAATATCGCCTGACCGTCCCCGAGGATAGCGACCCCAATCAAGTCGCCGTGACCTGGGAGGCAACGGACCTGAACGACCTGCCCATCAAGATCATGGTCAAGACCGACGGGCAGGTTTACGGAATCCAGCTCCGCAATATTCGCCCCGGAAAAACCGATGAACGTCTCTTTCAACCTCCGCCAGGCTACACAAAACGCGCTTCATTCAGCTCTTTGCTTCAGGAAGGATTGCTTCAAAACGTCGCCAATTCCGGCCAGGCTGGCGGCTCTGTTTCGCTGGAAAGCCTGCTCTCACCTGGGCAATAGCGGCTGGCGAATCCCGCGTTCACGGCGACCCCAAAACGCCTCAATCTGTTTTCTTTCAACAAGTTACGGATGTCCCATCGAGCCGAGGCGGGTCTCAGTCACTCCTTTTCGGCTGTCATTCTACAAAATGAAAGAGCGGCCACCTTTCGGCGACCGCCCTTTCGACTTAAACAACCAAACCAACTTACTGCTTAATAAGACACGTCAGCCGGAAAGTTATTCAAAATCCGCTTAAAAAATGTTTGCTTGGCAAGCCCCAAATCACCCGAAGAAGGATTTTATTGGCAATCCGGTTGATTATTCTACGCGGCGCCCTAGATTCCCGGCTTCTCCGGAGGCCGAACCCGTCAGGGTCCACAGCTCCCCTCCCTGAACGAATTCGCCATTATGCGCA
The DNA here is from genome assembly GCA_047618185.1 of Limisphaerales bacterium. GTDB lineage: Bacteria > Verrucomicrobiota > Verrucomicrobiia > Limisphaerales > JAYPEY01 > JAYPEY01. Next base: position 4,778 of record JBLHKZ010000052.1, on the reverse strand, counting down.
TTGCAAATCTCAATCCCGACTCCGACATCGGCGCTAGCGCGTGGTTCGTCGAAACCGAAGGCCACCGGCTCCTCATGGACACCGGGACCCACCCCAAGCTGGACGGCCGCGCCGCCCTGCCCCTCTACGATCTGATCAAGGACGAGGAACTCGACGCGATCGCCATCACCCATTGCCACCACGATCATGTGGGCTCGCTGCCGGTCGCCATGCGGCATTTCCCCAAGGCAAACGTGCTGATGACCGAGCTCAGCTACTTCATCGTCGAGCGAGTGCTGCACAATTCAGTCAACGTGATGCAACGTCAGCGCGACGAACTGGGCATCAAGGAGTATCCGCTCTTCACCCACCGCGAAGTTGATGAACTCGCCCCGCTTTTTCAGGGCTACCGATACGATCGCGAGATTGAGTGGCAGGCCTTTCACAAGATGCGCCCCGGCGAGCGTTCGCCGACTCTGGAATTTCACGACGCCGGCCACGCGCTCGGCTCGGCCGGCATCATGGTCCGCGGCGAGAAGGAAACCCTCTTCTACACCGGCGACGCCTGCTTTCAGGATCAAACCATTCTCAAGGGCGCCCGCTTTGAAGACACCAAGGCCGATGTCCTGATCATGGAAACCACGCGCGGCAATCGGGAAGTCCCGGCCGGCTTCACCCGCGAAGGTGAGATCGATCGCCTGATCGAGGCCATGCACAAGGCGCGCGAAAACAACGGAGCCATTCTCATTCCCACCTTTGCCCTCGGCCGGACCCAGGAAATGCTGGCCACGCTCGCCGTGTTGATGAGCGAAGGGAAGATCCGCAAGCAGCCCATCTACATCGGCGGACTGGGACGCGTCTTTACCGAGATTTACGATCTCCAGGCGCATCGGACACATCGCAATCTCAGCAATCTCCAACTGCGCGAGACGCTCGACCTTCAAGTCCTGGACCGCAAGCAGATCGACACCATGAAGCTCAACAAGGGCCGACTGTTTGTGATCACCGCCGGCATGATGAGTGAAAACACCGCCGCCCACGACCTCGCCGCGCGCATGATCGGCGATGAACGTCAAAACATCTTCTTCGTTGGCTATGCGGATCCGGCCACGCCGGCGGGAAAATTTCGCGCAAGCAAGCCAGGCGAGACATTCCACTTCAGCCCCAGCGCAGGCAGTCTCACAAATAACTGCAACCTCCAGGAATTCGATCTCACCGCCCACGCCAATCGCGACGAACTGCTCGATATGGTGGGCCGCGTTTCACCCCGCGTCGTCATTCTGGGCCACGGCGACGAAGACTCACGCGACTGGTTCGAGGCGCAAATCCGGGAACGCCATCCGAAAATGAAGATCCTCCAGCCGGGCCCGGGCGAGACCGTGGAAGTCTGAACAAATCTCAAATATTCAGCCCATCCGTGAAATCCGCGTCTTCCGCAGTTGAGACTTCCTGAATCCCCGGTAACAATGGCGTGTGCAGACGCGCTTTCTCCTTGGCCCCGCCGGCAGCGGCAAGACCTATCGCTGCCTCGGCGAGATTCGCGCCCGACTCGAGGCCGAGCCCGACGGCCCGCCCCTGCTTTTCATCGCTCCCAAACAGGCCACCTTCCAGCTGGAGCGGCAATTGCTCAGCGACGGCTCGATCGGCGGCTACACCCGCCTCCACATCCTGTCGTTTGAGCGGCTTGCGCTGTTCGTGCTCGAATCTCTGGGCGCGCCCGTCCCTTCACTGCTCGACGAAGAGGGCCGCCTGATGGTCCTGCGGGCGCTGCTCGCGCGCCGCCAGTCCGAATTAAAAGTCTTCCACGCCAACGCGCGCATGCAGGGGTTCGCCCGCCAGGCCAGCCTCATCCTGCGCGAATTTCAGCAACACGATATCGACGCCGCCAGGCTGCGAACCTTGGCTGAAAAATTTGGCGACAACGTCACCCTCGGCCGCAAACTCCACGACCTTTCCATCGCGCTCGAAGCCTACGGAGACTGGCTGGACGAACACGGCCTCAGCGACGCTGACAGCTTGTTCGACGCCGCGATTAAAGCCGTTCGCAAACATCGCCAATCCCCAACCGCCGACTCCGACTTTCGCTTCGGCGGCATTTGGATGGACGGCTTCGGCGAACTTCCGCCCAAACAACTCAGCCTGCTCACCGCGCTCCTTCCCGCCGCCGACAATGCCACGCTGGCCTTTTGCCTCGACGACGATTCCCCTGAAGAACGGTCCTGGCATTCGCCATGGTCGCCCATCTATCACGCTTTCCAACGCTGCCTGAGCGAGACCGAGGAAACTCACGACGCGAAACCTGAGGTTCAGATACTCAGCCGAACGCTGAAAAAAAGCCGCTTCGAACGAAGTCCAACGCTGCAACATCTCGAACGCCGGTGGGCCGGACCGTCAAAGCCTGACGCATCCCCGCGCGGCGATCAAACCGACACGTCAGTGCGCGTCGTCCGCTGTGCGACGCCCGAGGCTGAAGCCGTCTTCGCAGCGCGAGCGATTCGACGATTCGTTCGCGAGGAAGGCGCCCGTTACCGCGACTGCGCCGTCATCGTCCGATCGCTCGAACTCTACCACCACACGATTCGCCGCGTGTTTCGACGCTTCGACATCCCCTTCTTCCTCGATCGCCGCGAGCCCGTCGGCCACCACCCCCTCGCCGAGCTGACCCGCGCCGCGATCCGGCTCGTCGCCTTCAACTGGCGCCACGACGACTGGTTCAGCGCGCTCAAAAGCGGCCTCTCCAGCCCGGACGAATTCGCCGTCGACCAATTGGAAAACGAGGCGCTCGCCCGCGGCTGGGAGGGCGAGTTCTGGCATTCGCCCATCACGCTTGCTGACGACGCAATCCTGGCCGAACGGCTCGAAGAAACCCGCGCCGAAATCGTCCCGCCCTTCGCGCGATTTCGCGACTTCCTGACTAAGACCGATGCCCCGCCAACCGGCCCCCAACTTGCCGCGGCCCTCCGCCGATTGTGGACGGATCTGGATGTCGAATCGAAGCTGGAGAAATGGAATGCCGACATCGAGTCGCCCATCCATCAAACGGTGTGGGAGGAATTGGAAAAATGGCTCGGCAATGTGGAGCGCGCATTCCCACGGGAGCCCATCCCCCTCCGGGAATGGCTGCCCATCCTGGAAACCGGCCTCGGCAATCTCAGCGTCGGCGTAATTCCGCCCGCGCTTGATCAGGTCCTCATTGGCGCCATTGACCGCTCGCGCAATCCCGAGCTCAAACTCGCCTTCGTCCTCGGCGCCAACGAGGGCGTCTTCCCGGCGGCGCCCGAGACGACCGGCCTGCTTTCCGATCACGAACGCGAGCGCCTCGAAAGCGCCGGCGCTCAACTCGGCCCCAGTCGCCTGCGCCAAATCAGCCTGGAGCGCTACTACGGCTACATCGCCTTCACCCGCCCGCGCGAGCGCCTCGTCGTCACCTACGCTCAACGCAGCCTCGAAGACACCGAACTCAATCCCTCGCCCTTCATTCACCGGCTCAGGCGCATTTTCCCCGAGCTCGAAATTGAAACGCCCGACTCGGCTCTCGACTGGTCCGAAAGCGAGCACATCGGCGAACTTGTCGCTCCCTTGATGAGGCAGCTCGAACTGCCGACCGAGGCGCGCGACCCCGGTCTCGAGCGAATCGCCAATCTCCCCGCCGTCCTGGCACTGGGCGATCAAATCACGCCCGCCCGAGAACCCTCCGCCGATGAATCCATCGCGCCCCAATTGGCCGGCCGGCTTTACGGCCCGACCCTGCGCGCCTCCGTCAGTCGGATCGAACACTTCGCCGCCTGTCCTTTTCGATTCTTCGCGAACTCCGGCATGCGGGCCGAGGAGCGTCGCGTCTTTCAGATCGATTCGCGAGAACGCGGAACTTTCCAGCACGAGGTTCTCTCGAACTTTCACGACGAACTGCAAAAAGAGGGGAAACGCTGGCGCGACCTTTCCCCGCCGGAAGCCGGCGAGCGCGTGCGCCGCCTTGCCGATCAATTTGCCGACAACTATCGGGATGGTCTTTTTCGAGCGTCGGAGAAAAACCTGTTCGCCGTCGAAAGCCTCTCCCGGGACCTCCAGGAATTCATCGAGGTGGTCATCGCATGGATGGAGGACTACGGCTTCGATCCGACGGAGGTCGAACTCGGCTTCGGCGACGACAGCGGGCGCATGCCGGCCTGGGAGCTTGACCTCGGCGACGGCCATCGCATGGCCTTCAATGGCAAGATCGATCGCATCGACCTCGACATCGATCCCGCGACCGGCGAAGCGGACTGCGTCGTCATCGACTACAAATCCAGCGCCCGCAAGATCGACCTGACGCTGCTCCAAAACGGCATTCAGATCCAATTGCCCGCCTACCTCGCCGCGCTGGCGCAAGCGCCGAATCCCGAATCGATTTTCGATCTGCCTGTGACCCGGCTCAACCCGCTCGGCGTTTTCTACATCAATCTTCGCGGGCAGTTCAGCTCCGCCCCGGCGCGCGATGAAGCGATCGAGAATCTTGAAAGCGATCGACGCCAGGCCTATCAGCACGTCGGGCGCTACAGCCTGGAGGCGCAGCCAAAACTGGATCGCAAGTTCGCGCGCGATGGCAAACCGAGCGGGCAATTCCCCAATCAGCTCAAGAAAGACGGCTCCCCCCGCAAAGATTCGACCACTGTCATGGAAGCCGAGCCATTCCGCGACTTGCTTCATCAGGTCGAAGCCAAACTGACCGAGATGGGGCGCGATATTTTCGCGGGACAGACCGCAGTCGATCCCTTCCGGCACAAAACGAAATCCGGCTGCGACTATTGCGACTATCGCTC
>JBLHKZ010000051.1:0-26234 GCA_047618185.1 Limisphaerales bacterium | reverse complement strand
AGGCTAATTCAAGCTATGGCGGCGGGGTGCGGGAAAGGTGTATTTCGTCCCAGGATGCGCCGAGACACAGACGCAAAAGGATTGTTGAAAGCCAAACCTTCTTTAAGACTCGCGACTCATGAACACAAAGGACGTCCATCGTTTTGCGATCACACTGGCCACGGCCGGTTACCTGGGATTCGGAGGCTCGACGCTTGGAGCCGCCGACCTGCCCGAAGACCTTCACCCGTGGTTTTCTCCGCCTACCGAGCACGCCACGGATTTCGGAAAATACCGTTCCCCGCTGAAGTTTGACGATGGCAGCCCGGTCCGGAATGCGTCGGACTGGAACAAGCGGCGCGGAGAGATTCTGAGTTATTGGCACAAAGCCATGGGGCCATGGCCGCCCATGTTGAAAGACCTCGAAGTGGAATTCCTCGGCAAGGAGCGCCTCGAAAATTTCGTTCAACACAAGATCCGCTTTCGATGGACGCCCGTGGAGAAAACGGAGGGTTACCTGCTTATTCCCAATGGCAACGGGAAGCGTCCCGCAGTGGTCACGGTGTTCTACGAACCTGAAACCGCCATTGGCCGAGGCAAAGAACAACGCGACTTCGCCTATCAGTTGGCAAAGCGCGGCTTTGTCACGCTGTCGATCGGCACGACGGAAACCTCCGCCGCGAGGCATTATGCGACCTACTACCCCAGCCGCGAGCACGCGACTGTGCAGCCCCTGTCCATGCTGGGATACGCCGCCGCCCAAGCCTGGGGTGTGCTGGCCGCCCGGCCGGAAGTGGACGCTGAACGCATCGGGATCGTGGGGCATTCTTACGGCGGCAAGTGGGCCATGTTCGGATCCTGCCTGTTTGACAAGTTCGCCTGCGCGGCGTGGTCCGATCCGGGAATCGTCTTCGACACCCGCCCGAGCGTGAACTACTGGGAGCCTTGGTATCTCGGCTATGCGCCCCCGCCCTGGCGTAAGCGTGGCGTCATCGCCGGCGCCAATCCCGCGACGGGCCCGTATCCTCGCTTGCTAAAGGAAGGCCGCGATTTGCATGAACTCCACGCCTTGATGGCGCCCCGCCCCTTTCTTGTGTCCGGCGGCTCTGAAGACCCGGTCCATCGCTGGCGCGCGCTCAACCACACGGTCGCCGTGAACAAATTACTGGGCTGCGAGAACCGCGTCGCCATGACCAACCGGCCGAAGCATTCCCCCACTCCCGAATCGAATGAAGTTATCTACCGATTCTTTGAGCATTTCCTGGCGACCGCCAAATCGAATACGAAAAAATAGCCAACCACAGATGGACACGGATACACACAGATATGGGACAGAGCCACCGGCTCCCATGGACGTGGTTCACCCATGTTTGAGACCGGTTTTAAGAAACAGCCACGTACGTTCTGGCTTCTTCCATCTGTGTTCATCCGTGTCCATCTGTGGTTAAAGAAAATCTGATTCAATCGATCCAATCACCGACAAACCCAAATGATCATTCCGCACAATTGGGAGAATCCCGAGTCCATCAAGCAACGCGTTTACCAGCCTGTTCGGAATGAACATGACCAGCGGCCTTAAAGAAAGAGACATCTCCATATTCTGGCTGGTGTAAGTCATCACCACACGGCTGTCGACACTGGAAACGGTTGCCAATTCTGTCTCTCGGGCGCTTCAATGCGCGCATGCGAATCTTACGCTGTTTACTCGCTTTGAATGTCGGACTTGGCGCCGCTATCTCCGCCCCTGTCTTTCTCGACGAACGCTTCGAACTTCCTGCAGGCTTCCGCATCTATCGCGCCGCGCCCGCGGGCCTGGGCGGCGGTTGCTACGACATTGCCTTTGACGGTCAGGGTCGTTTGCTCGTGGGCGACGGCAAGGCCATCCGGCGACTTTTCGACGATGACAGCGACGGGGTCTACGATCGGTTCGAAATTATCGCCGAGGGTCTGGGGCCGCGCGGCCCCCAGGGAATGCTCGTCTACGACGACAAACTCTATGCGACCGGCGGCGACGGCGTTCAGCTTTACACAGGCGTATTGAGCGGCGGTCCTTTGCTTCATCGCGGCCGGCTGGGCGCGAAGTTCAGCACCGGCGGCGACCACACCGCGCACACTCTCCTTCGCGGACTCGACGGATACGTCTATTTCAACACCGGCGATGGCGCTGGAATAGGCGATCGAACCCATATAACCAAATCCAATTCCCCCGTGCTTTTCGAACGAAAGGCCAGTGTCTTCCGGATCGATCCCAATGGCCACGAATGGGAATGCGTTTCCGCCGGCGGCCGCAACCCGCCCAGCCTCGGCATGAACTACCTGGGCGAACTCTTCAGCTGGGACAGCGACATGGAATGGCACGTCGACCTGCCCTGGTATCGTCCGGTCCGTCTCAATCATTGGATCACCGGCGCCGATCAGGGCTGGCAGGGCGTTGGAGCCTATCCTCCCTACTTCATCGACAACATCCCGCCAGTGACGGAGGTCGGCCGAGGCTCGCCGACCTGGGGTGTGTTCTACGAACACCTGCAATTCCCCGCCAAATACGCCGACTCCTTCATCGTCTGCGACTATCGATGGAAATCCGCCACCTCCGGCGGCTACGACAGCGCCGGACGGTTGGTCTCGTTCCACCTCACTCGAAACGGCTCCGGCTGGGACGCCAAAATGGAGCTCCTCGCCCGCCCCAGACCGGGCGCCAAAGATGAGAACGGCGACGCGATCAACTTTGCGCTCGTGGACGCCGAGGTGGCGCCGGATGGCAGCCTCTATGTCTCCGATCACAACCAGGGCATTTGGCGCATTCTTTATGATCCGCAAAAAAGCGGAGCCAGTCCCCCGGTATTCGACTTCGACAAACTGGCGAGCCTCATCCCCAACGCGCAGCGCATGCAGGCCATTGACGCCGTCATGCTCTGGCCGCAACCTGGCGCTGAATGGAGCCGCACCACCCTGGAAAACATTCATTCTCAGAGCGGCGAATCATTATTGAGCCAATTGCAGCAAGTCGCGCTGAACGAATCCGCGCTGCCGCGAAAGCGCGCGCGAGCGATCCGCCTTCTGGCCGCGAAGTTCGCCGACCTGCCAGCCGACTTCCTATTTGCCCTGGCCGCCTCACCTGCGCCTGAATCACGGGGCCAGGCCGCCTGGTTAATCGGAATTCGCGGCCGCAAACCCGAGAATGCGGCGCTCCTGAAACTTCTGGGAGATTCGGACGCCTTCGTGCGACGGCGCGCGGCGGAAGCCTTCACCCGAGTGGAAACCGACGATGCCGTCGACGCGCTGATCGAGCGGCTCAGCGATTCCGATCGGACTGTCCGCTACGTAGCCATGTCCGCGCTGGCCCACCGCGATCCAAAGCATTGGATTGAGCGCGCGCTCAAAAGCCAACATCCCCAGACATTGATGCGCGCCCTCGTCGCCTATTCAATACGCCGCGAGACGCCACCCCAATTTACGCTTGAGCGCGTCATCGTCAGCCTGCTCGGCCATCCCGGCATGACCTCCGAGGATCGTCTCGATTTCCTTCGCGTGTTGGGCATTCATCGCGATGCATTGCGCGAACATCCCGCTCTAGGTCTGCGCATCAAGAAACACATCGCCGCCAGTTTTCCTGACGGCGATAAAAACCTCCGCTGGGAACAGGCGCGCTTGATCGGCGAATACGGAGTCGTTGAAGCCGGAGCGAAATTGCTTGGAGCGCTCGAAACCGAAACGGATCACGTGACCCAATTCCACCTCGCTCAGGCCGTTTCACGAATCGTCGACGATTTGGACGACGCCACCTCGAAGCGAGCCATCAACTGGTTCGTGAAATCGCAGAAGGGATGGTTTGCGGAGTCCACAGGCAAGGGCCGGCAGTTTCCCGATTTCTGGGGAACCGTGCTCGCTGAGTTCACCGAATATCATGGCGCCGCTCTCGCGAAACGAATCGATGACGTCGAATTGACCGGCCAGCTCGGCCGCCTCGTCCTGGAATGGATCGGCGATCAGAAAGACGGCGACGCCACGCTCCTTGGGCTTTATCAAAAATACACAGAACCAGATACGCGGGAGCGCGTTGTCGAGGCGTTGAGGAACGTTCGCAAGCCCACCGTCAGCGCGTTTCTTCGCGAAGAAGTCGCGACGGCCAACAACGAGGCCCAACGCGGCTCGCTACTCCAGGCTCTGGCAAAGCAAGAGTCCGACCCTGCCAACACCCCGCTTCTTTTGGCAGGCCTGGCGCATTCGAATCCCGAGGTAGCCGGAGCCTGCGCCATTGGCGTTGGGAATTCTCAAGCGGCCTTCGACGAAGCGCTGGCGGCGACGCTCATGAATTTGATGAGCCGTCATGCAGGCCTGATCGCGCCGACGGACGAAGCCTTGCGCAAACTCAGCAAAGCCCGCAGTCCCTGGGCGCAGAAACGACCGCGCCGCCCCTCAGGCGCGGAACGCAAAGCCGTCATAGACTTCTGGAAAAACTGGTTCGCAAAACAATATGGCCGTCCATTCCTGCCCGGACCGTCCGCGCCAAAACAAAAATCAAACGAGGAACTCTTCGACTTCCTGATGAGCGACAAATCGAAGGGCGGCGACGCAAAACGAGGCCGTGCGGTTTACCTGAAAGCACAATGCGCCGAATGCCACGGCCGCGGCGAGAAACCCGGCCTGCTCTTCGGCCCCGACCTCGCCGGCGTCGCTCAACGCCTGAATCGAAAAGAACTCGCCGAAGCGATCGTCTATCCCTCCCGCGTGGTCGTGGAACGATTCAAAGCCATGGAAGTCGAACTAAAGGACGGCGAGTCACTGACCGGCTTCATCACCGAGCAAACCGATCAGTTCGTCACTCTGGCGACCAAGGAAAAGATTCACCGAATCCCGCGAAGTAAGGTGGAAGGCATCCGACCGCAAAGTCTTTCACTCATGCCGGAGGGGGCGTTGGCCGCTTTGACGGAAAAAGAGATTCGAGATCTGATAGGCTGCCTCAAGTCGTTTTAGCGGCATCGCCGCGGGGTTTTCGAGCGACGCGAAACGTAGAACGGAATTTATTCCGTCTCTTCCTCGCCGCCATAGAAAACGAAATTCACGGAATGAATTCCGCTTTACTGTGCCAGCTCCACAGAGCGCGAAACGTTATGCAAAAATCTCCTCAACTACGCGCGGCTCTTTCACACCCGTGAGCTTCTCATGCAGGCCATTCCGCTCGAAGTTCGTCTTCTGATGGTGAAGGCCGAGCGCGTGGAGGATGGTTGCATGAAAGTCATGCACGCTGATTGGATCTTTCACTACCGCATGGCCGAGTTCGTCGGTCTCCCCGTAGCGGAAGCCGGGCTTTACGCCGCCGCCGGCCATCCATGAGCTGAAGGCCTGCATGTTGTGATCGCGGCCGGTGTAGGTCGTGCCCATGCGCTGCGAAGTCGGCGTGCGTCCGAATTCCCCGCCCCAGACCACCAGCGTGTCGTCGAGCAGTCCGCGCTCTTTCAAATCGCGGATCAGCGCGGCGACCGGTTGATCCGTGCGAGCGCAGGCGGAGAGCATCGTGTCCTTCAGATTTGAGTGATTGTCCCAGGGCTGATCGTCGAGGAAGAGCTGCACGAAGCGGACGCCGCGTTCGATGAGCCGCCGCGCCAGCAGGCAGCGACGTCCGTAGGAATCCGTGTATTTCCCGCCAATGCCATAGTCTTTTTTGGTGCGTTCGTCCTCATCGGAAATGTCGAGAACGTCATTGGCGTAAAGCTGCATTCGGCCGGCCAGGCTGTAGGCGTCGATGCGGGCATCGAGTTCGAGGTAGCCGGGCCGTTTGTCGCGATGCTCCCGATCCATATCGATCAACAGCTTGCGCGCGGCTTCGGACACGGCCGAGGGCTGTTCGTATTCGGGCGTGAGATTGAGTATGGGCGAGCCCTTGGTGCGGAAGCGCGTTCCCTGATAGAGCGGCGGCAGAAAGGCGGAGGTCCAATTGCGCACGCCGTTCTTGGGCAGGCCGAGCGGATCGTCGAGCACGACATAAGCCGGAAGATTCTGGTTCTCCGATCCGAGCCCGTAAACCACCCACGAACCCAGCGAGGGGGATCCCATAAACAGCCGCCCGGTGTGAATCTTGTAGAGGGCGTTGTCGTGGTTCGGATGATCCGTCCACATCGAGTGCGTGAAGCAAAGCTCATCGGCGACGGTCGAAAGGTGCGGCAGCGCGTCGGACATCCAGGTCCCCGACTGTCCATGACGCTTGAATTTGAACGGCGTTCCCATCAGCGCGCCGATGTCGACTGTGTCCTGATTGCCAATAGCCTCCAGCTTTCCGGGATAGGTCTTGCCCATGTGCCGCTGAAGTTCCGGCTTTGGATCAAACAAATCCATCTGGCTCGGTCCGCCATTCTGGAAGAGATGAATCACCGATTTGGCCCTTGGCCGATGATGGGACAATTTAGGTTTGAGATCAAAAATCGGGTTGGGCGAAACCGGCGGCCCTGCATGTTCGTTCGAAGCGCCTCTCGCGGAAATTAAGCCATCCTCGCCGAGCAGATGCAGCAGCGCGGCCCCGTAGACGCCGTCCTTCATGCGGGCGAAAAAGTCGCGTCGCGTGAATGCCGATTCAGTTTGCGGTTTTGGGTTCATCGTTCGTTTGAATCAATCCACGTAAAGAAACTCCGCGGAATTTAACACGGTATGGCAAAGCGTGGCGATGGCTTTGGCCGCCGCGTCGTTCGGTTCAGTTCCAGCTTTCGTCCAATGAGCTTTCATGGTTTGCAGCGCCGCCACCGCCCGTTGCAGTTCCTCGGCATCGGGTTCCCTGCCCAGCGCCGCGGCGTAAACCCGAGTCGCCTGCGCCGAGAAATCATTCCCCGCATCATTGCGAATTTGCCGGGCAAAATCCGCCGCGAGATCGAACACCCTACGATTGTTTGAGAGCATCAATGCCTGCAGCGAAACGGTGGATACAGAACGCTCTCCGCAATTGGGCCCCATCTCCGGATAGTCGAAAGTGTCGAGCAAGGACGGCAGTTCCGTGCGTCGAAAACGCAGATAGATGCTACGACGCCAACCGTTGTCCGAGAGTTCGGCCATGATCAATCCGTCTTCGCGAACACCCACAGGATCAGCCGGCCCGTACATGCGTTCATCGAGCTGCCCCGCCAGATACAGCAATGAATCGCGTAAGGCCTCGGCGTCCAGGCGGCGAAGCGACATGCGCGCTAACAATTGGTTCTGCGGATCGACGGCGGCATGCTCGAGTTGAATTCCGCTGACCTGTCGGTAGGTTCGCGAGGTCATCATCTGACGATGGAGTTCCTTGATGCTCCAGCCATTGCGAGTGAATTCGATCGCCAGCCAGTCGAGCAATTCGGGATGACTCGGTCGAGCGCCTTGCACGCCGAAATTATCGAGAGTCTTCACGAGGCCCACGCCGAAGTGATGTTTCCAAACTCGATTTACCAGCACTCTTGCCGTGAGCGGATGATCCGGCTGCGTCAGCCATTTCGCGAACGCCAGACGGCGTCCGGTTTTCTTCGCGCCCTTCCACGGCGGGATTGCTTCGAATGGCGTCCGACCGTCGGTCAGCGCCGAAGGCACGCCCGGCCCCACCAAACGTCCGGGCCGATTGTGTTCGCCTCGCACGAGAATGTAGCTCGGCGATGGATCGCCACGATCCCATAACGCCCGGATGGTCAACGGCGGCGGCAACTCCTTGCGAAGCCTCGGCAGTTTTGAATCGATTTCCGCCAACTCCGCTTTCAGCTCAGGATGGAGCGCTTTCAATTGAGCCTCCGTCGGTCGCAGGAAAGTTTCGTATTCTTCCAGCAGCTCAAGCTGCCTCAAAGTCTTCCGCCCCGTCGTTGCCTTCTTTGCGGCGACGAACTCCGTGTAAAGCTTATCGCTCAATGTCGGTCGGCGTTCCTTGAAGTATTTGCTTTGCAAGGAGCTGACGGCCCTTTTGCGGCGCGATTCGAGCGTCTTGATCTCCTTGCCAATCGTCGATGTCGCCTGAGTGTGGCGGCGTCGATCCTCAGGCGTCGCGACCTCCAGTTTTCGGGTCTTCCAGCTCATCCAGTCGTGCTCGTCGAAGGCTCCCTGAAAAACAGCCTTGAATCGATAGTAGTCCCGCTGAGGAATGGGGTCGTATTTGTGTCCGTGACACCGTGCGCATTCCATCGTCACTCCCATCAGACCCGAGCTGACGACGTTGATGGCGTCGCCGATCACGCCGATGCGCTCAGGCACAAAGTTCATGGTCCGCGACCCCGTCTGGTCAATGCCCATTCGCAGAAATCCCGTCGCGACCAGGTTGTTGACGATCTCCGGCGTGATGGCGTCAGGTTTCGTGTAATCTGCAAGTTCGTCGCCGGCGAGTTGCTCCAACAGAAATCGATCGTAGGGCTTGTCGTCATTGAATGCGCGAATGACATAGTCGCGATATTTCCAGGCGACTGTCCGCACGGTGTCGGCCGAGATGCCGCCCTCGGAACTCGCGTAGCCGGCGAGATCAAGCCAGTAACGGGCCCAGCGCTCGCCATACCGCGGCGAGGCCAGCAGATCGTCGATCATTTCCTCGTACCAACGAGGACTGTCATTTGTGCGCCAGCGTTGGAGTTCATCGACCGATGGCGGGAGTCCCGTGAGATCCAGACAGGCGCGCCGAATGAGCGTCGTTCGTTCCGCCTCGCGTGAAAACGTCAAACCGCTCGCGCCCAGCTTGCGCCCGATAAAGGCATCGATTGGATTGCTCGGTTGCTCCGGTTCGATTCGTGGCGGCTGGAGGGGTTTGGGCGACTGAAACGCCCAATGAAGCCGTTCACTGTCCGTGACCAGCGGATCGGGCTGGCGCGACGGCGAGTCGGGCTCAATGTCCTTTTCCGTAGCGCCGCCGGCAATCCACTCCCGCAGGACGCGCGTGTCTTCGCTTGTCGGTCGCTTGATGAAATATTTCAGCAAAGTCCCTTCAGGTGGACAGGCTCCAGACTCGATGCGCTGAATCAGACGGCTCTTGTCCGGACTGCCGGGCACGATCGCCGGGCCATTATCGCCGCCCTTCAGCATCGCCGTCCTGGTGCGAAGATCGACGCCTCCGTCCTGCTTGCGCGGGCCGTGGCATACAGTGCAACGCAACAGAAGAATGGGCGTCACATCATGCTGATGCGGCGGCTCCTTGACCAATTTCGGCGGAGCCGCAAACTTCGCGCCTCCGGCGATCCAACTCCGGATCAATTCGATGTCCGCCGCGGGCAGCTTGTCTTTTCCGCGCGGCATCTCGCCATTATGGACGAGTTCGTAAAGCAGACTGTGCTCCGGTTCTCCAGACTTGAAGATTGGGCCCGACTCGCTGCCGCGCAGAAAGGATTCGGCGTCGGTGAGATCAAGGTTGGCCTTCCGTTTTTTTGGATTATGACAACCAACGCAATGCTTCTGGAACAAGGGGCGAAGATCGCTTTCGAAAACGATCGATTTTGCCTTATCCGACGAAGGGGCAGCCGACGCGGCGAAAAGCGAAGGCGGCAAAGAAACGACAACGCCGAGGCAGCCAGCCAGCGCAAAGGATTTCACCGATCGATTTATCGAAAAACGCATCAATTGATTGAGCCAGAGTAAACAGGCCCGCAGGTTTGAACTCAATCCCGGAATCGGATGCTGTTTTCCATCGGACGCAGATCAGATTTAGGGAATCAATATTTGCATCGAAGCAGAACCCACCCCTATTCCAGGCCCAGCAGCTTCAGGCTGTTGCGGTGGATCATGGCGTTCATCTGATCCATGTCCAATCGAGGCAGCGCGGTGCCTTCGAGCATGTTATTCAGGCCGCGCAGACCTTCAATCGAGGCATTCACATTGGTGAAGGGATAATCCGTGCCAAAAAGCAGTTTCTCCCAAACACCGTATTCCTGCGCCAGCATCAAGCTATGATAGAGCTGGAACGGCCGGTAATGCAGCGCGCTGACGTCGGCGTAGACATTGGGATGTTTGCGAATGGTGGCGATGCATTCGCCCTCCCAAGGGTGGCCAAGATGGGCCAACACGATTTTCACGTCAGGATACTTGAGAGCGACCGGTTCGATCAGGTGCGGAAAGGTGTGCTTGATCGGAGCCTGCGTAACAAAGGTCGTGCCGGTGTGCAGCAAGACCGGCAGGCCGTTGTCCTGGGCATATTTCCACAAGGGATCGAGTCTCTCCTCGTCCGGGCTGAAACCAGCGTACATGGGCAGTAGTTTAATCCCGCGCAAGCCGAACTCCAAGTGGCCCTCCTTCATTTCTGACTCCCAGCCCTCCTGAGTCGGATCCAACGAAAGAAACCCGATCAGCCGCTCCGGGTCCTGCGCCACATAGTCAGCCACATATTTGTCGTCCACCCACTTGCCGCTCAGTCGGGCCTTCGCTCCAAAAACGATCGTCCGGAGATCGACCAGCGCCGGATCGGGAGCCGTTGCGCGATAACCTTCAAGAGTGACAGTCAGATCGACCTCCTTGCCGACGCGCGCGCGCTGGGCCTGTCGCAGGTTTTCCTCCCCAAAGTGTTCCGGGTAATTCCAGGTGTGCGTGTGAACGTCAACAATCATGGTGGGCCTATCGTGTTTGGGGTTTGCGAACTCTTGATTCCTCAGTCAGTCGCCGGACTCAACGACGTTTAACAATGCATCGAAAACTCGATCCACCTCGGCGCGGGTTGCGTCATCCAATCGGTATCCGACCGGGCCGCGAACGATTTCATTGTGAAAAATACCCTGCCGAACCAGCAGGTGTTTCTCGATCGCGAGAAAAGCGTCGAGACTCTTTTGCAGCGCGACCAGCTCGGCCAACGGCTCGTGGATGGCGTTGGCGCGCTTAGCATCGCCTGCTTCCAGGGCGCGCCAGAGTGGAACTAGCGCGCGAATGAGATCCGCGCCCGGGATCGTGCCCGCTACACCCCGCTTGTGTGAATCGATCAAGGCAATTCCGCCCGTGCCTTCGAAGACCGCCGCCTTGCCGCCGGTCGCCTCATGCAGCTCGGTCAGCCGCGGGCCGATGGGCTCCGCCTCGGGCTTATACATGACTCGTTCGGGGCCAAATTCCTTCAGCAAGTTGGCCTGCATCTCGATCGACATCGGCCGTCCCACATAGCCGCTCGCATCCTGCACGATGACCGGGATTTGAATCGCTTGAATCAAACGGCTGTAATAACCGGCTAGCTCCTCCTCGGATAAGGCCACGGCGATCGGCGGGATCGCCATCACGGCGTCCGCGCCAGCCGACTCCGCATGTTGAGCATGTTGAATCGTGACGTGTGTCGATTCCGCGCCGACGCTGATGACGCAAGTCCCGCGGTCTCGGGCGGCGGCGCAGGCTCTCGTGGCCAATTCGTTTCGTTCCTGACTGGAAAGGCGCAACACCTCGGAAACCATCGCCAGCACGATTCCATCGGAGCCTTCTTGAAAAAGCCAGTCGATCTCGCGATCGAGCGTGTCGAAATCGATCCGTTCGTCCTCGTGGTAGGGCGTTTGGAAAACCGGCAATACACCGCCGAGTGATGGGGCTGATTCGCGGTCGGTCACGGTGGGTTGGGCGGGCAGTTGAAAGCCTATTTAATTTTGACGCCGTGGCGCTTCATTTCCTCAAGAGCCTCCTCTTCGGTCGCCTTGGCCAAGGCGCGGCAGCCCTTGAGGAGCACGGTCGTCGCGAAGCCGGCCTTCACGCAATCCAACGCGGTAAACCTCACCGTGTAATCGGTCGCCAGACCGACAATATGCGCTTCCTTGACCTTGTGCTCCTTCAGGTAGTCCTCAAGGCCGGTGGCCCGACCGAAATCGTTGTCATAAAGTCCGCTATAGCTGTCGATCCGCGGATTCACGCCTTTTTCAAAGACTTTCTCAATCTTGTCTGTCTCCAGCCCCGCAGCGTAATCGGCGCCGGGCGTGTCTTGAATGCAGTGATCCGGCCAGAGCACCTGCGACATGCCTTCGAGATCCACGCGATCCCCGGCGAATTTCCCCGGGTGCTTGGAGGCAAAACTGCAATGTTTGGGAGGATGCCAATCCTTCGTGGCGATGACGCTCTTGTATTTGCCAATGATGCCGTTGATGAACGGCACGACTTCGTTTCCATCGGGAACAGGCAACGCGCCGCCGGGAACGAAATCATTTTGCACGTCGAGGATGATCAGAGTCGGTTTACTGAAGAGGCCCATAGTTCGATATTCGCGTATTGGTTTGGACTCGGCCGTGGACCACCCGCTGACGGCCGCCTATTCGAGCGGCAAGGTTTAAGAGTTTCGACCCAGAGAGTCAATCCGGGGTTCTCAGGAAGGAAAGTGCAGGTTGAATTTCCATCCCCTGGCCGCGCGGCCAGCTCGAATGAAATGGGACACCGAGGACGGCGTCCGTCTCCAGCCGTCCTCGGTGTCCCTTTCTTCCGCAAATTGAGATACGCGCGAAGGACAAAGGGAACAAAGAAGATTGTTCCAAAGCGAAGGACTCATTCGCAACGCAGGATGGTGGAGCCGTGGGGAATCGAACCCCAGACCCCCACAATGCCATTGTGGTGCTCTACCAACTGAGCTACGACCCCAACCAGCGTGCGAGCGCGGAAAGTAGGCAAACTCCAGAAGGGTGTCAAAACTTTCCTCGCTGCAATGGGAAAAATTCCGTCAACACCGTCGCCACCTGAGACTAAAGCCCTAATATCTGGCGGCCTTCAGCGGTAATCATCGATTGATGCCACGGCGGATCCCATACGATATCCACAAAGGCTTCTGCCACTCCCGCCAGCGCCAGCAATTTCTCCTGTGCGTCCCCCGCGATCGAGGGCCCCATTCCGCATCCCGGCGCTGTGAGCGTCATTTTCACCATGATCTTCGAGCCGCCGGCGGGAAGATTCTCGATGACCATATCGTATACCAGTCCCAGATCGACAATGTTGACGGGGATCTCCGGATCATAACAGGTCTTCAGGGCCTCCCAGACCTGCTTTTCATCCAGCGGGCCTTCCGGGCTGGATGCCGGCGGGGCCCCTTGGCTCTCTTTCTCGATGCCGAGGGCGTCAGCGTCCTTGCCAACAATCTTGAACAGCCCTTCCGGCGTCCGCACGGTAAACGTCCCGCCCAGCGTTTGCGTGATGTCCACGGCAGAGCCCTTCGTAAGTAATGCGGCCGTGCCAATGGGAATCTGAACGGCCTCGCAATCGCGAGTCAGTTCAACGGTCTTGAGTTCGTGCATGGCGCGAATATAGACGCCGTCGCCCGCGTGGAAAGGCCGAACTTTTTCAGGGCAAAACTTCTGCTTCAATTCGCGCCTTGCTTTGTTGAATTCATAAGCGCCGCGCCGAGTTCGCAGAACTTGGCGCGGGCGTCGAACGCGTCATGGGATTCTGCTCAAACAAGGCATCCAGCGAGTTCATACGTTCCTGCCCGGAGTTTGAGCGAATGCTCGTGCGATCGGGAATCATCGTGATCAAATCAAATTGCCCAAGCGCGCCAAGAGTTCCGGCTCCGTGCGCCGCCCATGTCCGATCAGAACTTCGTGCAGGAGAAGCGCTGATCTGCCTGGAATCTTTAGGCCGGAGGCTTTACCAACCGTTAGCCAGGGGGGAGTGAGGAACGAGTGACACCCCTGGAAGTTCCGAAAATTCGCATTGCGCTCTTGAAAGGACGTGTAGCCGAGACCTTTCGGTCGCGCGCCCTGAATGGGCGTCAGATCTCTGTAATCCCTCGGGGATACTGAAGTGGACTCGAGGGACTCTCGCCCCACCGGCATTGGATCGCTGTCGCTGTTAAAGGCGGCTCCGATGATCTTGTTGTTCGTCAGCCAGTCTCCGTGCTAGGTTCGCGTTCGTGCATCGTTCGCGTCTTACTTTTCGAATCACAGGGTTGGCCCTCTCCATGTGGTTGCTCCTGACCGTCGCGGCATCCGCTGCCGAGCCTTCTGTCCGTGACCTCACTTTTTTCGAGGAAAAGATCCGCCCGATTCTGTCGCGAAGTTGCTACAGCTGCCATAGCGATCGAGAAGGCAAAACGAAGGGCGGTCTGGCGCTCGATTCGCGCGAGCGCATCCAGCAAGGCGGGAACTCCGGCCCCCTATTTGTCGCTGGATCTCCCGATGAAAGCCTGCTCGTGAAGGCCGTTCGCTACGATGACGAGGAACTCCAGATGCCTCCCAAGGGCAAGAAACTCTCCCGCCGCGATATCGGCCTGCTGGAGACCTGGGTTGAAATGGGTTGCCCTCACCCACGCTCTACGGGCCCGATGGTGACCGCCGCTCTTCGTCGCGCGCGCGGCCATTGGGCCTTTCAACCCATCCAGCGCCCCTCCCCGCCCCAAGTTGCCAATCACGCCTGGGTCAAGACGCCCATCGACGCGTTCATTCTGGCAAAGCAGGTTCAAAAGCGCCTTTCACCTAATCCCGCCGCCGACAAACGCACCCTGATCCGTCGCGCAAATTTCGACCTGATAGGACTGCCGCCCAGCATGGATAGCTTCGACGCCTTCATGGCCGATGGCTCCGATGACGCCTTCGCAAAAGTCGTCGATCGCCTGCTCGACTCAAAAAGCTATGGCGAACGCTGGGGGCGATATTGGCTCGATGTGGCCCGCTATGCGGACACCAAGGGACCGGTGAATAATCGGCGCGAAGACACCCGCTTTCCCTACGCCTGGACCTACCGCGACTACGTGATCGACGCGTTCAACGACGACAAGCCATTCGATCGATTTATTCTGGAGCAGATCGCCGGCGACCAATTGAAGGGCGCCAGTGTGAAGGACATGGCCGGGCTGGGATTCCTGACCGTCGGCAAACGTTACAACAATGATTCCGACGAGGTTATTAACGACCGGATCGATGTCGTGACCAAGGGCTTCCTCGGCCTCACCGTCACCTGCGCGCGCTGCCACGATCACAAGTTCGACCCCATTCCGACTGCAGACTACTACTCCCTGCACGGCGTGTTCTCGAGCGTCGTCGAGCCCAACGAGTTGCCGCTGATCAATCCAAAGGACAACAGCCGCGAGTTGCGCGATTTTTTGAGACGTTATCCCAAAGAGGCCGGCGAGGCGCGCGCCAACGTGGAGACGAGGCTGGGCGGGCTTCGCAAGCAGGCGCGTGAGCGAGCATCGGACTACATGATCGCCGCCATCGAAATACCGAAAGAGCGCGGCAGCGCCCGGCGCAATGCCGAATCACGCGGCTTGAACTACGCCATCTACCAGAAATGGGTTCGCTTCATGGAAGTCCGCAAGGCCGTGAAAGATCCTGTTCTGGCGCCCTGGTTCGTCATGGGACCATTGAACAACGCGACGTTTGAGCGCAGCGCCCGCGCTCCCACGGCCGCCTTTGCGAGAAACGCCTACCCCGGTCAAACCGTAAATCCCCTCGTCGCCAAGTTATTGCAACGAGGGACGCCTCAAAGCCGCCAGCAGCTCGCTTCCTGGTATCAGGGGCTCTTCGTTCAGGCCGCCAAATATTGGGGTGAAACCATCGCCATCGCGCAGAAGCGGCGCACCGCCAAACCCCTGGGCCTGGGCAATCCGCACTGGGAGGAAATCCGACGCATCATCTACGCCCCGGGCTCTCCGGCGTCGCCTTCCGACCTGGATCTCATTCAGGCCATTGACGATCGAAAGCAACAACGGGATCTGGTCAAGAAAGAGGGTGAGATCATCGACTATCTCTGGAAGCATCCCGGCACGCCCGGCCGCGCGATGATCCTGGTGGATTCGCCGATGCCGCGCGATTCAAAGATCTATGTTCGCGGGGACGCCAACGATCAGGGAGCCGTCGCGCCACGCCGGTTTCTTGAGGCCCTTTCACCGCCAGGACGAAAGCCGTTCCAGCACGGCAGCGGCCGCCTTGAACTCGCGCGAGCGATCGCCGATCCGGAGAATCCGCTCACCGCCCGAGTGATCGTGAATCGGGTCTGGATGGCCCACTTCGGCGAAGGACTCGTCCGGAGCGTCGACGACTTTGGCTCTCGCGCGGAACTCCCCTCTCATCCCGAGCTCCTTGACTGGCTCGCGACCTGGTTTATCGACAACGGCTGGTCCATCAAACGCCTTCATCGGCTGATCATGTTGTCGAACGTCTACCTGCAGAGCAGCGCCGACAATCCCCGCCACGCTCAGATCGATCCCGGCAATCACCTGCTTTGGCGCATGAATGTTCGCCGCCTCGAATTTGAAGCGCTGCGCGACTCCCTGCTCGCCATCGGCGGTCGACTCGACACCCGCATGGGCGGTCCGCCAGTCGATCTCACGGCCTACCCCTATGCCCGTCGGCGCACGGTTTACGGAGAGGTGGACCGCGGCAAGCTTGCCTCCGTATTCACCACCTTCGATTTTGCCAATCCCGATTTTCCGACCGGCAAACGATACGAAACGACCGTTCCGCAACAGGCTCTCTATCTGATGAACAATCAACTGGTGATCGAGCAATCCAAGATGCTGGTCGCCCATCCGGAGTTTCGGGAATTGAAAACCGACGCCGCCCGCATGACCCACCTTTACAAACTGATCTACCAGCGGAAACCAACCGAGATGGAGTTCCAACTCGCGAGCAAATATCTGATCGGACAGAATAATTTGATCACGATGCAGTTCAATAATCCGATCTGGCAATACGGCTACGGCGGCTTGGACTACACCACCCGCAAGACCACCGCCTTCGCCCATCTCCCCCATTTCAGGAAAGACACCTGGTTTGACGCGAGCCGCAAACAAGGCCCGCTATCTCTCAATGCCACCGGCGGCCAACCCGGCCTGATCCCAGGCATCGCCGCCATCCGGCGCTGGACCGCCCCGGTCTCGGGCGCCGTCACCATCAAGGGAGCGCTTATTCACAAGGAAGAACTCGGCGACGGCGTTGTCGGCCGGATCGTTCACAGCGAACAGGGCGAGATCAAGCGCGTCATCGCCCATAACACCGTAAGACCGACCTTCCTCGACGTCGTGGTCAACAAGGGCGACACGTTGGACTTCATGGTCGATTGTCGGCGGATCGCCCGTGCGGACCATTTCGAATGGGCGCCGGATATTTCGATCTCGTTCAAGGCAGCTGGGGTGAAGACCCTCGGCATTGGCGAGAAATGGTCCGCTGAGAAAGATTTTAGCGGACCCAAAACGACGGCTCGAGCGATGGCCTCATGGGAGCGCTATGCCCAAGTGCTTCTGCTTACAAATGAGCTGACATTTTACCATTGAGCCCAGCTGGGGGGACTCTCACTAGATTCTCCGGATCGCTGCCGGGCGGCTCGAACATTTAGACAATCAGGAGAGACATCATACGCAGAATCACATAGATCTGGAATAGACCTGTGCTGCTTCTTCGCTGTTCGTGGCGCGTCTCGCGCCTTGGCGTCAACCTAAGAGCTTCACAAGCTGCAACTCGCCGAAGGAAACCAGATGCTTCGCAGCAGGCCAATGTCCGGCGCTTCTACTCCGCCGGTTTAATTCGCTCGATCTTCCATCCCGTGTAGCCGTAAAGAATTGCTATCATCGGCGTCAGCAGATTCAAAAATGCGAAGGGCAGGAAGGCTAATGGATTCACCGTCAGAGTGGTCGCCATGAACGCGCCGCAGGTATTCCATGGCACGAGAGGCGAAGTCAGCGTGCCGGCGTCCTCCAATGTTCGCGAGAGATTCTTGGCGTGAAGCCCGCGCTTTTCATAGGCATCCCGATACATCCTCCCCGGCACCACGATCGAAAGGTATTGGTCCGGCGCTATCACGTTCATTCCAATGCAGGTTGCCGCAGTCGCGAGAATTAGCGACCCGGTCGATTGCGCCAGTCGAAGAATGGCGTTCGCTATTGTCGCCAACATACGGGTCTTTTCCATCACTCCGCCGAACGCCAGCGCGCACAAGATCAGCGCCACGGTATCCATCATCTCCAGCAGACCTCCCCGGGCGAGCAAGTCGTCGACTTTCTCAACTCCGGTGTCCGGCGCGTAGCCGGAATGCACCACGTTCAATATTTGTCCCCATCCCACTTTTTGAAACACCACAGCGCACAACGCTCCCAGAGCGGCTCCCCCCAACAGGGCCGGCAGCGCCGGAACTCGAAAGACAACCATCCCAATCACCAGGATCGGAGGCAGGAGCAACAAGGGATTCAGGTTAAACGACTTGGCGATCGTGTCGCCGTAAAGCGTAACACTGGAAGTGTCGCCTTCGCCCGAAACGACAAAAAATCCAAGCAGCAGATACAGCACAACCGAAATAATCATCGCCGGGACCGTCGTGTAGGCCATGTGCCGGATATGTTCAAACAACTCCGAGCCGGCAACAGCGGGCGCCAGGTTGGTCGTGTCCGACAACGGCGACATTTTGTCGCCAAAATAGGCGCCCGAAACCACCGCGCCCGCCGCCATTCCCATTGAAACTCCCAGAGCTTCCCCGACACCAATCAAGGCAACGCCGACCGTCCCCGCAGTAGTCCATGAACTGCCAGTCGCCAGGGATACGACCGCGCACACCAAACAGGTCGCTGCAAGAAAGAAGGTCGGGCTCAGCGCCTTGAGTCCGCAAACGATCAACATCGGAACGATCCCGCTAGCGATCCACGTTCCGATCAAGATGCCGATCACCATCAAAATAAGAATCGCGGAAAGGCCTACTCTGATGCCGTCGACAATCCCCTTTTCAAGCGCTTTCCAAGTATGACCCAATCGGATTCCCAACGCCGCGGCGACTGCCGCCGCCAGAACCAGCGACAGGTGCACATAGCTTTTGCGCGGTTCAACATGCACGCCAAAAACATTCCAACCTTGTTTGGGTTCTTCCCCTCCCAGCGAATACGTGAACAGCGTGCACAGGAGAAAGAACATCAACGCTCCGACGGGAATCAGCGCCTCTACAATCGTCGGATCGCGGGGAGCTTCGGCCGCGTTCTCATTCTCGTCCGTCGGCGATTTGTCGCTCATCGCTCCTCCAGTCGGTTGTATTTCCGGAGGGTCGCCCTCAGCCGATCGTGGGGAATCGCGTAGACCGTGTTGCCATTGATCCCTGTCATCGTTTCCGCGGCGACCAATGCGTTGATCACCGACTCCTCGGTCGCCTGAATCACCGCCCGGAAGAAAGGGTCAATCTCGTCGTTGGGGATCATCTCCAACTGAACCAGCCCTTTGTCGTTCTTCTTCATTGCTTCGGACGTTGAAAACGCGAGAAATATATCTCCCGAGGAATTGCTGCCGATGCCGCCAGTCTTTCCCACGCCCAGCGAAACGCGTTTTGCCAATCTCTTGAGCTGATGCGGAGCCAGCGGAGCGTCGGTCGCTACTATCGCAATAATCGAACCGCCGTCCGCCTTGGGATCGAGTCCGTTCATGACCGGTTTCAGATCGCTCAACTCCCTGCCGACGGGAACGCCCGCGATCGTCAGATCCTCACGCTGCCCATAGTTCGCCTGCACGAGAACCCCGACCGTATACCCGTTCGCCATTTTTCGTGACGCGGTCCCAATGCCGCTCTTGAAACGATGGCAGACCATGCCTGTGCCGCCTCCGACGTTGCCTTCGGCAACCCGTCCGCCACGAGCTCCGTCCAACGCGGCAAACACATGCCGCCGTTTCACGTGGAAGCCGTGAATATCGTTCAGCCTGCCGTCCCAGGTTTCGGCGACCACCGGCAGTGAAGCCCACCCCCAGCCGTCGCCCTCGGCGTGATACCCCGCCTTCGCCCGCCAGGCGATCGAGGCTTCGCTGACCGCGCCGATGCTATGCGTATTTGAGATCAAGACCGGCTCCTCCAGATAGCCGGATTCCTCGATCCATGTCGTGCCCGTCATCTCGCCATTGCCGTTCAGGCTGTGCCATGCCGCGAATACCGGCCGAAAGGTTTTTCCCGTGGGAAGAATCGCGGTCACTCCCGTGCGCACAGGGCCCTTCCCGATCACCAGTTTTCCGTCGCCGGAAATCAAGGTCGTGTGGCCAACTTCCAGTCCCTTGACGTCAGTGATCGCATTGAGCGGCCCCGGTTGGCCGACGAACGGAATCCCCAGATCCCTGGCCCGCGGTTTTGCTTCCGGTTGCGCTTGAGCGAAAAATGTCGACGCAAACAAGACCCCGCCAACCCCGCTCAATAGCCAGCGGCGGGCGTCCATCAATTGGCAATATCGGCCGAAGTTCATTTTAATTGGAGGCCGTTCCTCAAATCGGAAATTGAATGTGTCTGCCGCCTGCGTCGCACGTCACCTGGCTTTGACGTCGTAGCACAGAATATGTTCCTGATCACGAAGGTAGAGCTTTCCATTGGCGACCACCGGATGGGTCCAGATCTTGCCCCGCTTGCGATCGTTACTGGTCTGCGGCGAGATCTTAAATCGGCCGCGCTCGCTCCAGCCATTCGGCGTGGCTTCGATCAATGCGACCCGTCCGTTGGCCTCATCCAGGCAGTAGAGCATGCCGTCGGCGCTGTGCACCGCGCCCTTGCGCAATTCACCCTTCTCCGCCCAAACCTCGGCGCCTGTCTTGAAATTCTGACAGACCCAGCCGACTCCATCCGAATACCCATACAAATAGTCGCCGACCAGAACGACGCCGCCGTGGTGATTCTTCATCACCTTGTTGACGTAGACATCTTCAGCTCCCCCGCCGGCGGAGAGCTTCACCAACTTACATCCGACACTGTATCCCGACGCGATGTAGACATGCCCTTCCTTGTAGATCGGCGTTGGAATCACGGCAGTTCTCCCGGGCCAATCACTGCGCCAAAGGACTTTACCGTTCTTGGCGTCGAGCCCCACGAGCGCCTTCATCGTCAACTGCACATACTGCCGTTCACCGCCGAAATCGATGGGGATAATCGAAGAATACTGCGCTCCTTCGGTGAACTCCTTGCTTTGCCAGACAACCTCTCCGTTAGTCTTGTCAAATGCGACTACCGCTCCATTTTTCCCGCCCGGAGTGCAAACCACCTTGCCTCCATCAACCAGCACGGATTCGCAGTAGCCCCATCCCGGTCGTTTGCCGCCCAGTTTTCGCATACTGGCGGTCCAAATCGTCTTTCCTGATTTGACGTCGGCGCAGATCAGATCACCATTCCCGTCCATGGCGTAGACGCGGTTGCCGTCGACCGTTGGCGTGCCGCGCGGGCCGTCGCCCCAATTATTGACGAGCAAGTCGCCCATCCGAGTCGTCCAGAGTTCGGCGCCGGTGTCGGCGTCCAGGGCGATCAGCAGTTCCTCGCTGCCGCGCGCGCCCATCGTGAAGAGTCGTCCATCCGCGATGGCAAAACCCGCAAATCCAAGGCCCGCCTGATCATAATGCCAAACTCGTTTCGGGCCTCCCGTCGGCCAGCGTTTCAAGAGACCGGTTTCTTTCGACACGTCATTGCGATCCGGCCCCCGCCACTGCGGCCAGTCGAAGGCTCCCGCTGTCGCGGACGAAACGCCAATGGCGAACGCCGCAGACGCGGCCGCGAACATCAAACTCAGTCTTTGTTTCATAATGGTCTTTCTGAAATTTCGATTACTGATGGACTTGCTAAAATCGGACTCCGCGCATGAAAGGACAATCCAGCCCTTTTTGCCACCCGAAAAGCCAGCGCTTACGCATGAGCTTGGTTCAAGAACCATGCAAATCGATTGCGGCCTTTAAGCAGTTATGGGAAAACAGGCCGCCATGAAACGCCTCCTTGCGCCCTTCGTTTTGATTTCCAGCATCATCCTGCTTGGCGGGTGCGCGACCCCGCCTCCCTCCTCCGGCTCCGGTTCGGCGCCCGTCGCCAGCGACGAGCGACTCGCGGAGATTCAAAAGGCGATCCAGGAGCAGAACAAACAAATCGCGGAACTTCGCGCCGCGATGAAGAATCAGGGAGAATCTTTCAAGGGCGAAATGGCGGATATTAATGAGTCTCTCGACACTCATCTCGAATTGCTCGAATTGTTCCACCTCCAGATCAACCAGAACACTCCCGCCGCCGCGGGCGCTTCGGAAGCCGCCCCTCCGGTGTCCTCCATCTTTGGAACGGCCACGATCTCACAGCGTCGGGGCGATCCTCTGATTCTGAAACGAATGGACGTCCACCTCATCAGCGACGACGCGATCACAAGCTGGAATACGCTTTCCCAACCGCGAACTTTTTTCAACACGCCCATCAAGAACGCGGACATGATCCTCACGGCGCTAGAGTTTCAGCGCGATCTTGAAACGCCCCGCGCCGCCGAAAGCCTCGATTCCAGCCAACAGGTCCAGGCGCTTAATTCCCATCTCGTCGCCTTTGAAAAGTTACTGCAGGGCCTCACCGCCCGCCCGTCAACCTCGAGTCGGGTGAATGGGAAATACTTTTTCAGCAACGTTCCCGCCGGCCATTACTACCTCTACGCCCGCATCTCTCCGGAGACCTATTCCGTCGCCTGGATGATTCCGATAAAAATTGAAGGCGGGGGCGCGACGGAGATCAATTTCGACAGCAAGAATGCCAAGGTGTTCTTGAACGACCTGTCCGCTCAATAAGCGCAATCAGCGAAAAGTCCGCCAAGCTC
This sequence comes from Limisphaerales bacterium, assembly GCA_047618185.1. Taxonomy (GTDB): domain Bacteria; phylum Verrucomicrobiota; class Verrucomicrobiia; order Limisphaerales; family JAYPEY01; genus JAYPEY01. The sequence continues at coordinate 3,847 of JBLHKZ010000051.1, read as the reverse complement.
GTCCCGCCCCACTTCGCCAACTATTTCGCCGGCAGGACGATCTTCTGCCCCACTTTCAGTTTTGCCTCGTTCACATGCGGGTTGGCGCGTCGCAGGTTGCGATAAGAAACGCCGTAATCCAGCGTGATGCCGTAAAACGTGTCGCCCTCCTCGACCACGTAATGCTTGGGCCTCGTTGGCTTGGACGCTGATGACGCGGGCTTTGTCTTCGACGGCGCGGGGTCCATGTCCATCGGCACGTCCGCATCGCTCGCCGACGTGCGCGGCATATCGGACTCGGTCAACCGATCCAACTCCTGTTTCGCCTGAGAAATCCCCTGCGCCGCCGCCTTCGCCAGATAAGGAATCGCATTGTCCTTCGATTTGCCAACCCCGATTCCTTTCAGGTAAAGCAGCCCCACAACATAGGCGCTGACCGGGTCCTTCCCGTCATCGGCGGCTCGTTTGTAGAGCGCGAATCCTCGCTGCGGCTGGGGCTTCATCCCCTTGCCTTCGACCAGGGTCTTACCCAGCTTAACCATCGCCGGCCAATGCTGCGGATCCGCCTTCAATGTTCGCTCGAAATAGGTCGCCGCATCCTTGTGCAATCCGGCCCTCATCAGCAGAAGCGCGTACTGGTAATTCCCCCAGGCCCCGCCCTCGCGCGCCGAATCGAGATAGAGCGCGCTCGCCTTTTCCTCCCAGCCCCGCGTGAGATAGGCATTCGCCAGGAGTTCCCGCGATTCCTGACTGGCCGCGCCCTCCAGCATCTCCATCGCTTGATTCTCACTCTTTGCGGCGCCGATGCCGCTCATCAGAATCCTTCCCAACAACTCCCGCGATTGGGGATTCCCTTCCCCCGCGCTCTTCCGGAAATATTCAAGAATGCGCGGATCATGCTCAGGAACGCCTTCAACCCGATTAAAATAAAGAACCTTCAGGTAGATCGCCGCCGCCTGATCGAGCGCGTCTGCCTCATTCAAAAGCGTCGTCAGCGCCACCTCTTTGCGACCGGCCTTGAACAGTCGCGCCCCGATCGAATCCCCAGAGTTCTCCTCATCTCCAGCCGTCAGTTCCGGAAATCTTCCAGCGATCTCCGTCTCTCGATACTCCTTGAATGCCTTCCGAATCGCCAATGTAACGCTATCGTCGCGGCTCGATTGGTGGATCTTGTGCCGTAGCAACGGCAATGTTTTCTTCGGATCGACAACGCCTTTTTCCTCAGCCTTGAAAAACCATTTCACCGCCTTAGGCAAATCTCCCTCGACTCCATCGGCGTTCAAATACGCGTGGGCCAGGAACAGCGCCGCCTCGCCATTCCCCAGATTCGCCAGATCCTTGGTGATGACGACCGCATACTCCTGCTTGCCCTCGGCGACTGCCGCTTCAACGTCTTTCATGTCCACCGCCGGGCACTCAACGAGTCCACACGCCAGACAGAACGCGGCAAGGAGCCCTCGGGGGGCGTTGCCGGCCAATCGATTACGTGGAAAAAAATTGCGGTTTTTCATCAATCTACGACCCAATTCGATGCGCAGGATAACCCGAAACCGACGACGACATCAATCTGATCCATAAATGAATCGCGGCCCGGAATGAGTTATTTTCAATAAAAATGAAAAAACATGTCCTGTCCTGGTTTATCAACCCGTGAATACAGCGATTAGTTCCCGATTCATTCGATGGTCTGTCTGACATTGGTTGGTTCCTGCAACTGCGTTGGTTGGTGTAAAGGCCGTCCGTAACCCGGGCGGCCTTTATTCTTTAGTCAAAGCAAGATTGGAAGAATCGACGGGGCATGACATAAAACTCCCATGCGAATTCGCAACCATCGCTGCCTCTATTTCGGATTCTTGACCCTTTTGCTTTCCGCTGTCCTGGCGCTGCCGGTGGACGGAGCCCAACGGAATCGAGGCCGCGCCGCAATCGCACCCGGCGGCATGCATCCGGTTGCCGCATCCATCAATGCGCCCAAGATCCACGAAGACTTCCCGGCCCATTGTCTGGACTCCAGTGGACGCACGGTCGTCGCCTCGATCGAGTTTGACGGCAAGTCCGACACACTTCGCGCGCGCTACTTCGTCGATGAACTCCTCGCCGCCGTCGTTGTTGTGCGCCAGAGCGGCGACCTCTACCAACCGACCGTCGCCAGACTGGGCGATGGCCGAGTTTGGATTGTGTGGTCGGAATTGATCGACGGACGCTGGGATTTGCGGGGACGGACGCTGTCTTTCAATGCTTCGCAATTCGACCCACTAGCTCTCCGCCGAGCCCGGGAGACCGGTAAACTCCTATTCAGAAATAACCACAAATCCAAATTGGGCCCCATCGTCGAATTGGCGCAATCGTCCGGTAACAATGTCTTCGCCGACTCGGGAACGGACAGCCGCGGCCGCGTTTGGGTGACCTGGCAAAGAATGCACGGCGGTCACGGTGACATTTTCGCGCGACACTTCGATCCCAAGACCGATTCGTGGTCAAAGGAGATTCAAGTCACCCGGCACGAAGCCGGCGATTGGGAGCCCCGAATCGCGTTTGGCATCGAGGACGAGGCGCTAATTGTCTTCGATTCGTATCGCAATGGTGATTTCGACATCATGCTGGCGCGGGTTTCTCCCGATGGCAAATCCACCATTGTGCCGGTCGCAAAGTCGGCACGCTACGAGGCGCGGGGAACCTGCGTCGCCTCCCATGACGGCAAGACGCTTTGGGTGGCCTACGAAGACGGAACCAAGCGTTGGGGCAAGGACCTCGGCTCTGAATGGCGAAAAATTGGCGGCGGCCTGAACTACGATCGCCGCATCAAACTGATCAGCGTCGATCTCGAATCCTCCGCAGTCACTCAAGTCTCCGATGCCACGCCATTACTGCCTGGATTCGTCTCCCAACGCAAAGGCCCCGGCTCTGCGGCAGTCAACCTCCCTGAGCTGACCATCGACGCCAAAGGCAATCCCTGGCTCTTCTATCGTTACTGCGGCGAGCGCGGCTCCGGGTTCTGGCAGATTGCCTTCAGCGCCTACAGCCCGGCTCTCAAGAAGTGGACGGACGCTCAAACGCTGACGAACAGCGCGTTCTGCCAGGACCGCAGATGCTCGGTTCAAGTCGATGACATCGGCCGCATTCACGCAGTTTGGCCCAGCGACAATCGAAAGAACAAGCAACAGGGAGACACCGGCGTCTATCTTGCCCACATCAAGGCGACCGGCGACTCGGCCTTCAAGCATTCCCTGCCGTTTGACATAGCCGACGTTCCGGAGTCGCAGCTCAAACCGCACAACGATACCCCCGAGCGGCCGCGCAACGAACAGAACACCTGGCAAATCGCGGGCGAGGAATACACGCTCTACTGGGGCGACGTTCACCGACACACGGATTTCTCCAACTGCCGGACCACAGACGACGGCTGCATCGTGGAACACTTTCGCTACGCTCTCGACGCCGGCCGACTCGACTACCTGGCAACTTCGGATCACACCGAGGTCGGCAAGACGCTCTCGGCCTACGAATGGCGGCAGTCGCAAAAGCTCGCCGATATCTTTCAGAATCCCGGCTTCTTCCTTTCCCTGTATGCCTACGAGCGAGAACAGAAATGGCCCTATGGCCACCGCAATGTGTTATTTCTCGAACGAGGCGGCCCGGTGGTCTACATCAAGCGCGACAATTACGCGCGCTCCCAGTGGGCGACGCCCCTGCCGAAACAGGACGGCGTGCGTGATGGCGAAATCCCGCCCTGGCAATTGTGGGAACTCCTGCGCGCCCACGGGCAACGCGCCATCACCATCGAACACACCTCGGGCGGCGGCATGGGGACTGATTGGAGCGTTTACGACAAGATTGACACCAAATTCGAGAACATTCTCGAGATCTT
>JBLHKZ010000050.1:0-26311 GCA_047618185.1 Limisphaerales bacterium | reverse complement strand
TGGGATTCTTGATTTGCCGCTGCGCGGGGGATTTGTCGTTGGGCGGTGATTTGGGAATTGGACGTGTTGAAAGCGACAGTGGTCGCACGCATTGAGTCCCGAAGGGACATCATGACAATAGCCTGGCGTTTCAACGCCAGGAACATGGAGTTGCCTCGTTAGTCCCGAAGGGACGGCTGAGGGAGCGCACGATTCAGCCGTCCCTTCGGGACTTGTCGTTCGATTGTCATCCACCCGGCGTTGAAACGCCGGGCTATTTTCGTGGCGTCCCTTCGGGACTGGAGTGGGGCGGTTTCGCGGCGCACGCATGCGAAGACGTTTTCCGATTGGCCTTCTACATTGGGGCGATGCGGCGGGAGCCTACGTCGGTGGTGGTCATGACGTGGGAGTCGAAGCTGGCGTAGATCAACTCGTGCTTGAGCTGCTGGCTGGCGGGGTCGTCCCAGAGATTATTGAATTCCCAGGGGTCTTCCTGCAGGTCGTAGAGCTCGCCGAGGCCTTGGCCGTGGTAGACCGAGAGCTTGTGGCGGTCGGTGCGATACATGGTGGCAAAGGCGCCGGCGCCGCCGGTGAAAAAGGCATCGAGCGCGTCAAAGTATTCGCAGCGCACGGCGTCGCGGAAGGTGTCGGGCGGGGCCGCGCCAGTGAGGAGCGGGGTCAGGCTGCGGCCCTGCATGTATTCCGGTTGGTCGACGCCGCAGAGTTCGGTGATGGTCGCGGTCATGTCGAGCAGCTCGACGAGTCCCTTTGCCTGGAGACCTTGCTTGAATTTCTTTGGCCACGAGAAGATGAGGGGCACACGGGTGAGGCCTTCGTAGAAGCGACAGCCTTTCTGGAGCAGTCCGTGGTCGCCCAGCGCTTCGCCATGATCGCTGGTGAAAATGATCACGGTGTTGTCGCGTTGGCCGGTCTCATCGAGCGTTTGGAGGATGCGCGCGAATTGATCGTCGATCTGCTTGATCATCGCGTAGTAGCGGGCCTGACAGCCGTGGGCGTCGAATTCCTCCGGCCGCCGGCCGCCGTCCTGAAAATCGACGTCCTTGAGCTTTGCCTGTTGCGCCAGATCGCTTTCGCGGAAGTAGGGGCCCGGCATTTTCGCGGGATCGAATTGGTCGGCGTAGGATTTGGGCGGAATGAAGGGCGGGTGCGGATCGTAGGGATTGAGGCTCAGTAGCCAGGGCTTGTCGCCGCGTTCCTCGTTGATAAAATCGATGGCCATCTCGGAGGTCCAGGTGGTCTGGTGAAGTTCAGTGGGCACACGGTCGTCGCTGGCGCTGAGGGCGTTGAGATCGCCGCCTTTTTCGCGGACCCATTCGGCGTAGTCGTGGCCTTCGGACCAGTCGTCGCGCGGGGCGTGGCTGTATTTCCAATAGCGATAGCCGTCATCGAGGCGGGGTTCGGTGCGCTTGCCGGCGCTTTGGAGATGGAACTTCCCGATGTTCCCGCAGTCGTAACCGCTGTCGGCGATCAGCTTCGTGATGAGGGGCGGCTGATCGGGAAAGGATTCGTTGCCGTTGCGCGTGTTGCGAACGCGGGAGGGATACATGCCGGTGAGGAAACTGGAGCGGCTGGGTGTGCAGATGGGGCTTTGGCAGTAGGCGCGGGTGAAGGCGACGCCTTCGCCGACGAGCTTGTCGAGGTTGGGCGTGTCGACGTGCGGATTGCCGAGCGCGCCGATGGTGTCGAAGCGTTGTTGATCGGTGCAATACCAGAGGATGTTGGGGCGGGTGTCGGACATGGGTCTTGTCGGAATTTTAGATTCGAGCTTTGAGCTTTGAGATCAGGTTTTGGTGCGGCGCGCTCGGACTATGGGCCAGGCCAGCAGGGCCACGGCCATCAGGAAGAATGTCAATGAGATCGGACGCGTGAAGATCGGCAGGTAGCTTCCGCCGCTGGCCATCAGACCGGACAGGAGATTGGTTTCGGCGACCGGCGCCAGCACGAATCCGATGACGAAGGGCGCGAGCGGAATCTTCGCCCGTTCCATTGTGAAACCGATGACTCCAAAGGCCAGCATCACCCAGACATCGAACATGCGATTGGCGAGCGCGAAGGAGCCGACGACGCAGAAGGTCAGGATGACCGGCATGAGAAACGATCGGCGGATGTTGGCGAGTTTGGAAAGCGTCCCGGCGGTGAGGAGCATGAAGCCGAGCATGTAGATGTTCGCCAGCAGGACGGTTCCGACGATGGTGTGGACGACTTCCGGATTTTGCGCAAATAGGCGGGGGCCGGGTTGGAGGCCATGGAGAACCAGCGCGCCGAGGAGGATGGCGTCGATGACGCTGCCGGGAATGCCCATCGCAATCAGCGGGATCAGGGCGCCGCCGACGGTGGCGTTGTTGGCGGACTCCGAGGCCACGATTCCCTCTTCGGAGCCTTCGCCAAATTTCTCCGGCGTTTTGGAAAGATTTTTTGCGGCTGTGTAGGCCATGACCGAGCCGATGTTGGCGCCGATTCCCGGGAGGATGCCGACGCCTGTTCCAATGATCGAAGATCGAACCATGTTGACGAACTGCGCCTTCCATTCGCTGAGTTTGAGGAACATGCCTTTGCGGCTGGCTTCGATGCGTTCGATGGGTTGGCCAATTTTGAGAATCTCCTTCATGGCCTGGCTGACCGCGAAGAGCCCAATCAGCACGGGCAGGAGTTTGAAGCCGTCGTTGAGCTGGGAGAATCCAAAGGTCAGTCGAATGTCGCCGGTGGCCTGGGAGAATCCCGGCATCGATACGAGGATGCCGAGGAAGCCGGCGAGGGCGCCTTTGAGAAGAGACTTCCCGCTGACGGACGCGATCAGGACCAGCGCCATGAGGACCAACGAGAAGAACTCAAAGGGGCCGAACTTGGTCGACAGGATCGCCGCGGGTTTGGCGAGCAGCAGGAGAAATAGCCAGGAGATCATGCCGCCCACGAAGGACGCGGAAATGCCCAATCCCAGGGCGCGCCCGGGTTGGCCGCCCTTGGCCATGGGATAGCCGTCCAGCGTGGTCATGATCGACGCCGGCGTGCCGGGCATGCGCAGGAGGGTGGCCGTGATCAGGCCGCCGCTGACCGCGCCGACATACATGGACACGAGGAGAATGAGCGCATTGCCGCCGTCCATCGAATAAGTCAGCGGCAGGGTCAACGCGATCAGCATGGCGCCCGTCAGTCCGGGCACGGCTCCGACGATGATGCCCAGACTCGTGCCCAGCGCCATCAGGAGGAAGGGTTCCAGCGAGAACAGATTTCGTAAAGCGTCGAACACAGTTGAGGGTTGAGAGTGGGTTTGAGTTGAGAGTCGGGAAACAGTCTTGGTCGCTAAGGGAGATCTATGGTGAAGACTCGTGTGAAGACCAGGTAGCTCCCCATGCCGGTGATGATGGCGAGGGCGGCCAGTTGGATGACGAGCGTCGCGGAATGGGTTTTCGATTCGCCGGCGGGTTTTGCGGATGCGGAACGAAGCCGCTCGAGGCAAAGACCCAACCCGAAAATGAACAGAGCCGTGACGGCGGCGAAGGGCAGGATCTTCAGGCTCAGCAGTAGGACGTAGGCCAGGGGAGTCAGGAAAGCGATAGTTGTGTAGCGGTTCCAGGCATGGATTGGCCCGAGACCCGCCGGGGTTACAGACGGGGAATTGGAAGAGCTTCTGTTTCGGGTTTCCGTCACGACGACCGCGATGAGGAGGAGCGCGACGATCGCCATGACGATGGCCGGAAGGTTCGGGAGGTTCTCGAGTTTGCGGGTGTCGACCTTGGCGATCGCCGCTTCTCGTTCGGCGATGACCTCGAGGAGGCGTTCGTCTTTGTAGATGACCGGGGAGACATGCATGGAGGCGAGTTTCTCCTGGACGTAGTCGGTGTTCATGGCGCGCTCGAAGGCGTCGGCAAGGAACTGCACGCGATCGGGCGGCGTGCCTTTGGGCGCCCACCAGAATTGGAGATTGCTGGTCGTGACGTCGAATTTCTGTTCGCGGGCCGTCGGAGTATCGGGCAGGGCGGGGTGTCGCTTGGGGCCGAGAAAGACCAACGCGCGAATGCCGCCGGAGCGAAAGCGCAGATATTCTGAGACGGAGAAGGTCGTCATGGCAATGTGGCCGCCGGTCAGCTCGGAAAATCGTTTGGCTCCGCCGCCGGTTTGCACGAATCGAAAGCGCGCGCCCGGATGAGCACGCTCAAGCAGCAGGCCGGAGAAATGGCTGGGGGCGCCGAGATTTGCGCCGTAGGCGATGGTGTCGGGCGTCGCCTTCGCGGCGTCGAGCAATTCCCGCAGCGTGGTGAATTCCGAGTCGTCCGCGACGGCGAGAATCATCGCGTCCTCGCCGGTGGCGATGATTGGCTCGAAGGCCTCGGGGCCATGGTCCACCTTGCCGGAATACTTGGCGGTGAGGATGCCCTGATGGAGATTCAGAATTGTATAGCCGTCGGGCTCGGCATTGGTCGCTCGTTGGCTGCCAATCGTGCCGCCCGCTCCCGGGACATTGATGACGACCAATGGCTGTGGCAGGAGCTTGTTGTCTTCGATGGCCTTTTGAATGATGCGGACGAAAGTGTCGCTGCCGCCGCCGGCGCCGAAGGGGACGATGACCTTGATCGGACGGGAGGGGTAGGTGTCTTCCTTCGATGCCCCGTGCGCGTCAGCGCCGGCCATAAGCATCAGAGCTGCGGCGACGAAAGCGCAGGCTTTGGATTTTGCCGTTCCGAACACGGCGAGATCGTAGCGAAATCGTCGCGCTTGGGAACGATTGTTTCTGAGCGGCAGGCGCGTCTCGTTGCGCCTTCAATCGCCCCGATTATGAGGTTGCCCGGGTTTCCAATTGGCTTCGGGGCTTTGCCGCCAACCGGGACAGACGCTGTTGCGGTAGTTCCCACATTTACCGTCGCCTTTGCATTCCTCGCAGATCCCGGCTCTTCATCCAGATCCACAAGTGCCGCCAGAACTCGCGAATCGGTTTGCTCGACCAACATCACATTGAGATCCGATTTGGCTTCCCGGAGGCGATTCAACAAGGCGGTGTAACGTTTTGTGTGCAGCGCAGCGCGTTTCCTGGGGAGGACGTAGCCGGAACTGTAACTTTTTGAGACGATCAGAGGCTCCATCCAATCCGGCGTCGATGCATCCGCGGATAATGAATCCGGGAGCTTTCGCGTGTTTGTGCGCATGGGAGGCGCATCGGATGGGGGAGGGTTCCTGTCCTTTGCCGGCAGCCACCTGGATGCATCCGTCCATCCGGGAATGTCGCTGTCCGAGCAATTGGGGCAAAACTTCGATCCGTCGCACTCTTTGCAAACGGTCTGCCTTGAATCGTACGAATAGAGGTCTTTTCCAGTTCCTTTGCACGAAGGACAGGCGCCTTTTCCGTGGCATGACGAGCAGGAGCGCCGGGTCGCGTCATCGTTGTCCAGTTCGCAGGAGCAGGGTGTGTAGATCGCGTCGATTTGCCAATCCTTCTTCTCTCGAACCAGACGGTAGAGTCTGGCGCATGAAAGGGATTTGGCGGGCGCTTCAGCCAGAATCGAAACGTCATTCCTTTCGATAACCAAAAAATTGGGATTGGCCGTGATCTTCTCGGCAGGTGTCTCGGTTTCGTCCGAGGAAGACTCACTCCAGGCGCGGTATCGCCTCGAATGGTATTTACTGCATCGGTCGCTGTATTCTTTGTCGCGATCCTCCTCAAACTTCAGATCGGCCAGGATGACTTCGTTCCATTCCATTTCTTCACTCCTTCAGATGCTTCACGAAAAACTTCGCGATTTCCTCGTCCATGATTTCTCGGGGCCAGACGTTGACCTTGCCTTCGCTGAAATCCGTGACGTGCTTGACCGTGCATTCGAGGCCGAGCTTGGACATTTCCTTCTTCAGGAACAGGCCGAACTTCGGATGGTGAATCCCCTGGCCGGGGCGGGCGTTGGCGGGCAGGTCTTCCTTGGCTTCGCGGTAAATCATCCAAACCGGTGGGTCGTCTTTGGTGAGGAAGTTGATGGGGGAGGATTCCTTGTAGAGCGCGTCAGTCCTGGGCGAGTTTTCCTCGCCAGGCTTGATTGCGAAAAAGGGAATCAATGCTGTGTGTTCGCCGGCGCGACCGCCGATGTGCTTCTTGATCCAGCGTGGGTCGTAAGCGATCTGCGCGCCGCTGACGGCGGTGGCCGAGAGGCGCGTGGATTGCCCCGCGATCGGATCGCTGCTTTCCAGATTGGCGAGATCTTCGTGAAAGGCGAGCCAGAGAGAGATGCCGGCGCCGGCCGAGCCTCCAGTCGCGCCGAAGCGCGTCGGGTCGAGATTCCACTTCGTGGCGTTGTGGCGCAGTGTCTGCACGGCGCGGGCGCAATCGTGCATGGGCGCCGGGAAAGGCGCGCTGTCGGTGAGTCGGTAATTTAGAGAGGCGACGGAGAATCCCGCCTTGTGGCATCGCTCGATCAGTCCGGCCGAGACGCCGTTCTTGCTGCCGCCGCGAAAGCCGCCGCCGTGGATGTAGATCACGAGCGGGGTGGGCTTTTCCGACTTGGCGAGATAGAGGTCGAACACATGGCGTTCGTGGTCGCCGTATCGAACATCGGCGTGCGTTGGCTTCGGGCGGCGGCGATTGGCGTTTTGGGTCCCGGTCGCATTTTGATTTCGCGACTGGCTCTTGGCCCGGTTTTGCGATTGGAGAAACTTACGGCGTTCATCGAGCGTGAGTTTGCCGTCGCCGTTGAGGTCGGATTTGGGGTTCTGTTGAAGGTGGCGTCGGAGCCGTTCCTCGTTGCGATCGGGTTTCTGCTTCTGCTTCGAGTCCTGTGCGGTGAGGGAGGCAGCCGAAAGGGCCACGCCCAGAAGCAGGAGTGAGAGGCGGTGAATTGACTGGGGTTGAAGATTAAAAAAACTCATCGGTTTGAAGGGTTCTGGTTTTTCGGGGTGGGAATCTCTCACCACAGCTTACGCGCATCCGATTCGGTGTAAATAGTCTGAATTGCCTACTGCTGTTTGGGCGGCTTCTGACCAAAAATCGAGTTGCGTTGCCCGACTGATCTTTCATTCTGACACCTCCATGACGCATGAGCCCTCACAGCCCAGTGAAGAAGAGAAACCGCAGAAGTCGGCTATGACTTCGGGCCGGGAGCTGCTGACGATTGTCGGCGTCTTTGCGCTCTTGGTGGGTGGGATTTTTGTGTTCTTCCGATCGGGCAAGGAACCGGCGCTTCCAGAGGCGCCGGTTGCTGTTTCACCGCCCGCCACTGCTGATCCTTCATTGATCGAGTCGCCGCCAGAAGTTGTCCGAGAGGGACTCGCGCTGCCACGCGTCTTGTTCGGCACGGATGTGACAAATTTCTGGGATGTCAATCGGCAGGTTCTCTATTGGTGGGATGAGCCGGTGGAGGCGATTAAAGCGGCCAGCGTTGAAACGGGAGATCGTAGCAATATTCGCAAGTCGGATTACGCGGGGGCGGAGAGCTGTCGGGAATGCCATCCCGCGAATTATCGCAACTGGTCCTCGCATCCGCATCGGTTCATGAACGCGCTGGCCACGCTGGATCATGTCAAAGGAGATTTCTCGGGGAAGGCGTCGATCGCGTATCTGGGCGGCAGTGGCAAGTTCTTCAAGGAGGAAGGCGGATTTCGAATGGCGCTGGAGCGGGACGGCGTGCGGCGGATTTTTGATATTTCGCGCACGATCGGTTCGCGCTTTTTTGAGTACTACGTGGGCCGATTGATCGAGGGGCCCACCGGGGTCGAGGATCCTCGTCGGACCACGGACCACGTGCTGCCGTTTGGCTACTGGATCGACAAGCAGGAGTGGGTGCCGACGGTTCACGTTTTTCGCGGGGAAGACGCGGATCACGAAGGTTGGGATCCTTACGCGAGTTTGAAATTTACGAGTTACGACAAGTCCTGTGGAGATTGTCATACAACTCTGCCGTCCGGGGATCGGATGATTCGCGGCACGGGGATGGATCGGATCACCGAATACACGCCGCGAGAAGTCTCGTTCAAGTTTTACGATTACCTGAAGGAGGCGCATCCGGAGAAGTTGAAGGACGGACCGGGTTTTGAAGCCGCAAAGATGAAGGATGTGGCGGCCGCGATGGACACGCTTACCGATTATAATATTCGTGAGAATGGCGTGGCTCTGGGCGTGAGTTGTGAGGCGTGTCACTTCGGATCGAAGTCTCATGTCGAGAAGAGCGACGCGGAGGCTTCGCGTGAATTGCCGGCGTTTTTTCCCATGAGTCCCAATCTTCATGTAGCTGGCGCAAACCTGGAATCCACATTGGGTCGCAACGATCTGAATCGCAATTACGCGTGCGCAAAATGTCATTCGGGGCCGCGGCCGGAATTTGCCAGCGGGCACCATACCTGGAATTCCACCGAGTATGCGGACGCGGTGCGCGGCGCCTGCTATGCGCCGGGTGAAGGATCTTTGCAGCCGCCTCGATCGATGACCTGCGTGCACTGCCACGATCCGCACAAGGCCACTGGCGCGAAATGGCAACTGACGCCCGCGCAGGACGACCAGAAGTGCCTGGATTGCCATCAGCAGTTTGAACCGGCCGCCGACCGACAGGCGCACACCCATCATCCGCTGGAGAGTTCGGGGTCGCGTTGCATGAATTGCCACATGCCTAAGATTAATGAGGGATTGCAGGACATGGTGAGGACGCATCGGATCTTCAGTCCGACCGAGCCGCGGGCGATCGGAGCCAACCAGCCGAACGCCTGCAACCTTTGCCATTTGGATAAGCCGATCGATTGGACAATTGATAATCTGAAAAAATGGTATGGCGATGAGCATCGTTTCTCGGAGGCGGCGTTGGCTGCAAATTATCCGAACCGGGAGGGAGCGGTCGGGCTCGGCTGGATGAACAGTCCGCACGAGGCCACGCGGTTGGTCGCTGCAGAGGCGTTGGCGAAGGCGCGGGTTCCAGAGGCATTGCCCGCGCTGTTTAACCTGTTGGAGAAAGATCCGTATCTGATCAATCGTCAGTTCACGCAGAAGAATCTGGATGAGTGGTTGAACGTGAAGCTGAAGGAGGAGGGCTATCAATTCTACATGACCGAGCCGGAGCGCGCGGCCACCCTCAAGCGGATTCAAAGCGATGAAAACTTCAAGCGTCGCTTAAGTGAAGCCAAGGGAGGAGCCCGGTGACCATTTGGTGTTCTGCATGACTGATCACCGAAATCTCCAGCCGTTGTTTGTCGCCGGCTCGATCTGAGGGCGTGGCTCCGTGCGGCAAGTCGCCAGGATGTTTTGGATCTTCGACATGACCTTGGGGCGTTGGGCGGCCACGTCCGTGGTCTCGCCGATGTCGCGGCTCAAGTCGAAGAGTTCGACGGGCTTCCGGGGATCCATCTGCACGGCTTTCCAATCACCCATGCGAAGACCCCGACGCATGCGTTTCCCGCTTCCCAATTCCCAGTAGAGATAGTCGTGGGTGCTTTGTTTGCGGCCGGCGGCTTTTTCACCCAACAGGGCGGGGACAACCGAAATGCCGTCGATGTCTCTCGGGACGTGTTTGGAAACGCCGGCGAGCTCCGCCAGTGTCGGCATGACATCGGGGAAATACCAAACGTGCTTGCTGGTGGAGTTGGGTTCGATGTGACCCGGCCAGCGAACGATCATCGGCGTGCGAATGCCGCCCTCGTACATCATGCCTTTGGCCCCGCGAAATGGGCCGTTGCCGTCGAAGAACTCCAGATCGGGACCGCCGCCGCCTTGCGCGCCGTTGTCTGAGGTGAAGAAGACGATGGTGTTCTCCTCGAGTTGGAGCCGTTTGAGCAATTCCAGGATCTCTCCGACCTGACGGTCCAGCCGCGTGATCATGGCGGCGTAGGCGGCGCGCGGCTGCTTCTGATTTCGATAGTGCTCTTTCTCGGTGATGTAGGGATTGGGCTCCTCGAATTTTCCCGCGTACTGTTTCAATGAATCTTCGGGGACGAGCAATTCGGTGTGGGGAATGGTGTAGGGGAGGTAGCAGAAGAACGCCCGGTCTCGATTGCGTTGGATGAACGACAATGCCTTGGTGTGAATTTCATCGCCTGCGTATTGGCCGCGAATTTCGCCGCTCAGACCGTCGGAAGCGCGGCCGTCGTTGCCGGGCAGATAATACTTCTCATCGTTCCACCAAAGATAGCTCGGGTAGTAGGCATGCGCGTGGACCTGATCGTAGTAGCCGAAGAATTCATCGAATCCCTGTCGCGGCGCGGCGCCCTCGGTGTGGGCGTCGCCGACGCCCCATTTGCCAAAGGCTCCAGTCGCATAGCCGGCTTTTTTTAGAACCTCGGCGACAGTCACATCGCTGTCGAGCAGGGGGATGCCGCCGCTGTTGCCGCGGACCGAGGTGTGGCCCATATGCTTGCCGGTCATGAGCACGCTTCGGCAGGGGGCGCAAACCGCGCATCCCGCGTAGGCGTCGGTGAAATACATGCTTTGCTTGCGCAGGGCGTCGAGATTTGGAGTTTGAATATGTTTCTGGCCGTTGAATCCCAGGTGGCCCGGGCCGAGGTCGTCGGCCATGATGAAAACGATGTTGGGCTTTTCCGTCGCGGCGTGAGCGCCGCCGAGGAGGAATAGGAAGGAGAAAATGGCGGGAATCGAGATTCGGAAACGAGTGGCTCTCATTGCGGGATCTTGGCAGATGCCTTTCTGCGCGCAAGATCTCGCTTGGCCGGAGGCGGCCGGGCTCAGATTGTCGCGCCTTGCCTTTCAACGAGAAAAACGCCTTCTTCGCCGGATGTGGAGATCCAGTCACGGGAGACCTGGAGTCCGTGGCGCTGAAGTTGTTCGCCGAGCAAATCAGGAGTGTAGCGGCAGGAGAAGAAGAGGCGAATTGCATCACCCTCGCGGACTTGGACGACTTCGCTGGCGACTCTGACGGTCGTGTCGTCGCGGGGCGTTAGTGTCGCTTCGATGCGTTTGACTTCCGACGCATCCAGACACGGCGCGATTTCGAAGTGAATGTCTTCCGGCGCCGCTTTGATGCCCAGATCGTCGGGCAGTGTCGCCAGCCATTCTCGGGTCGGCGCATTGTCGTACTGAGGCAGGATCTTTTGAATTCCCGCGTCGTAGTCCTCGCCTGGCGCGAGGTTGGCGCTGAACAGCAAGACGTCGTTGTCGCGGAGGAGAGCCGCCAGCTTCGGGAGAATGACGTTCGGCTCAAAGTTGGGAATCATGCCGAAGAACAGAATGACTCGTCGCGCTGAAGGGGAGATGCGTGCGTCCAATGCCTCGGGCAGATCTTCGGCGGTCGCCAAATCGCAAACGAATGGATGGCACGCTTCGACGGGGATCGCGGCCGACGCGGATTCCCGCGCGACCAGGGTCATTGCCGGCGTCACGTCGATCGGGGTGTAATTCACAGTTCGTCCGGCGCCGATGAGTTTCTCCAGGAGTTGGACGTCTTTTTGCCCGCCGCCGCAGCCGAGGCTTATCACGTGGATCTCATTCTCCCGATCAAGCCGACTGGCGATGCCGTCGAAACATTCGGCATAGACGGCCTGGCCTTCGGGATCGGCGCGCGCGGGACTGTAGGCTTCGTGGAGCGCGAGCCAGCGTTGGATTTGCCTGTGGCTGTCGTAGTGGAACTTGTGATTGATCGTGCGAGCGCGGAGCGAATCGATCAGGTCCGCCTGGATCCGATCGGGGAATTGACTGGAATGGATTTCGATGTGCGCAACGGATGACATGGATTTGGAAAGGCCCATGTTCGCGAATAGCATCACGAATTCAATGGCTTTCGTGAACGAGCGGCGAGGGAACCGGGTTTTCATGGATTAAGCGAACTTGACCGACATATCGGCGTTTGGTTGGGTTGGGTTATGGCATATTCCACACTCCGAGCGGTTCGTTCGTTTCTTCCCATTCTCTTAACCGCATCCATTTTGCTTGGCGGCGCGGGCTTCGGGCGAAGTCAATCGCCGTTTCCGGGAACCAAGCCGCTCACGATGGAGGGCGATCTTTCGGCGCAGATGGTCGCCGGGATCGACAAGTTCCTGATGCGCGAAATCAAGAAGTCCGTTTCGTTGCGCAAGCAGTATTGGAATCGGGACGCGAGTTCGCCTGAGGCGTGGGAGAAGAGTCTGGAGCCGAATCGCGCCCGGCTGCGCAAGATTTTGGGCGTGGTTGATGAGCGGTTGCCGGTGACCGCTTTGGAGTATGTCGGTGACACTGCGACTCCCGCGATGGTTGCCGAATCCTCCACGTTCACGGTGTATGCCGTCAAATGGCAGGTCTTGAAGGGCGTGTATGGCGAGGGGCTGTTGTTGCAACCGAAGGGAGCCATCAAAGCGTATGTCGTCGCGATTCCCGACGCGGATCAGACGCCTGAGATGTTGGTCGGTCTAGCGCCCGGCATCAAACCGGAGAATCAGTTTGCCCGGCGCCTGGCCGAGCAGGGTTGTCTGGTGGTCGTGCCGACCCTGATCAACCGGGACTCCACCTGGTCGGGCAACGAGGAGCTCGGCATCATGACCAATCAACCGCACCGCGAATGGATCTATCGGCAGGCTTTCGAGATGGGTCGGCATGTGATTGGTTACGAGATTCAGAAGGTCCTCGGAGTGATTGATTGGTTTTCCAGCATGACCGAGGGCAGCGCGGTAAAGATTGGCGTGGCGGGTTACGCCGAGGGCGGCATGCTGGCGCTGTATTCGGGCGCCCTGGACAACCGGATCGACGCGACCCTGGTCAGCGGTTACTTCGGCCCGAGAGAGCGCGTCTGGGAGGAGCCGATTTACCGCAATGTCCAGGGGTTGCTCAAGGAGTTTGGCGATGCGGAATTATCCGTCATGATCGCTCCACGAGCGATGCTTGTGGAGCATAGCGAGACGCCGAAGATCGACGGGCCGCCAGCGGCTGGCAAGGGCCGACGAGGCGGCGCGGCTCCTGGGAAAATCTCGACGCCGAAGACGCATGAAGTCGAAACGGAATTTCTTCGCGGAACGGAATTGTTGCCGAAATCGATGAAAGGAAATCACGAGCTGGCCTATGGCAACGAAGGCACGAACATTGGTCCGGGATCCCGCTCGACGTTGCGGACTTTCTTGAAACATCTCGGGAACGAAGTGCAGAAACTGAAGCCCTCCAGCGAGATCGGCGGGGATTCGCGGAAGAATTTCGACCCGAACAGGCGGCAAAAACGCCAGATTCAGGAACTGGTCGACTTCACGCAGAATCTGCTTCGGTTTTCGGAATACGTGCGCCACGACCAGTTCTGGGCAAAGCTGAAGCCGACCACCCCGGAGCAGTGGGAGAAGGACATCGAACAGTACAAGGACGATTTTTGGGACAACGTGATCGGGAGGCTTCCGCCCGCGAATCTGCCGGCCAATCCGCGAATGCGCCTGATCAAGGAAACCGACAAGTGGACTTGTTACGAAGTCGTGTTGGACGTTTATCAGGACGTCTATGCGTGGGGTTATCTGCTTCTGCCAAAAGATATGAAACCGGGAGAGAAGCGGCCGGTGGTCGTCTGTCAGCATGGCTTGGAAGGATTGCCGGCGGACGTGATAGAAGAGGATGAAACGGCGCGGCCATGGCGAGCCTACAAGGCCTTTGCCGCGAAGTTGGCCGAGCGCGGGTTTATCACCTTTGCGCCGCATAATCCGTATCGCGGGCACGATGATTTTCGCGTCTTGCAGCGCAAGTTGAATCCTCTGGGCAAGACGCTGTTCTCCGTGATTCTGCCGCAACACGATCGCATTCTGGATTGGCTGTCCGAACAGCCCTTCGTCGACCCGGAGCGCATCGGGTTTTACGGCCTTTCCTACGGCGGCAAGACCGCCATGCGAGTTCCTTCGCTCCTCGATCGCTACGCGCTGTCGATCTGTTCCGCGGATTTCAACGAGTGGGTGAGGAAGAACATGACGGTCGACCGGAAGCACAGTTACATGTTCACCGGTGAGTATGAGATCTTCGAATTCGACATGGGGCACACCTACAACTACGCGGAGATGGGCGGCCTGATCGCCCCGCGTCCGTTCATGGTCGAGCGCGGCCACAACGACGGCGTGGCGCCCGATGAGTGGGTCGCCTACGAATACGCGAAGATCCGCCGAATCTTTGGTTATCTGGGCATTCCGGAGCGGACGGAGATCGAGTATTTCAACGGCCCGCACACGATCAACGAGCAGGGGACCTACCGCTTTCTGCACAAGCACCTGAACTGGCCTGAGCCGAAGGACAAGTAGAACGGGATTTATCCCGTTGTCGGTGGGTTCTGGCGCCTTGTAGCCGCAATCTTTAGATTGCGAACGGGCGGCAGCGCCGTCTCGCTGCGGGCGATCGCAATCTAAAGATTGCGGCTACGGCAGCGAATAAATGAGAACTTGGGTTTCTACCGTTTGAACGGCACGGGCTTGGGCTCCGTTGCGCTCTTCCAGGGGAAAACACCTTTGGCCTTCACCTTCAATTTGAAGATCTTGTCCTTGCAGGTGGTGTAGAGGTTGTTTCCGCCCGGTCCGCCGAGGTAGACGCTGGTCATGGGGCCGTCGGTGGGTTTGGGAATTAGCCCGCATTCGCGGCCGGTCGGATCGAAGACCTGCACGCCCAGCCCGGTTGCGACGTAATAGCGACCATTTTCATCCATGGTCATGCCGTCGCCGCGCGAGGCGGTGTCGATGGTCGGCAACGCGGCGCGTTCGGCTTCCGGTTTGATCTTGGTACGCATCGTCATGTAGTTCGCGGCGGCGTCCAATGAACCGTCCGCGCCCACGCGAAACGTCCAAACATGCAGGCCACGATAGTCGGAAACGGCAAGCGTGTCCTGGCCCGGCGAAAGGGTGAGGCCGTTGGGGGCGTTCAAGGAGCCGGTGTGCGCGGCCACGACTTTCTTCGTTTTTGGGTTAATCAGAGTGATCTGCTTCTTCGGCGTTTCAGTGACAAAGACGAGCCCGTCGTGGGAGACAATGAGATCGTTGGGGCGCATGTCCTCGGCGAGGACTTCGATCTTGCCGCTTGGGATTTCCATCGCGATGACGCGGGTTTGTTTTCCCTGACAGCAATAGAGCCGTCCGTCGGGACCAAACTTCGCGCCGCTGATCGATTGGGCTCCGGCGGATTCGGGAAATAGCGGGGTGATTTTGCCGTCTGGCGCGACCTTGAAGATGCCCTCCTTGCTGCGCATGTCGGAGTAGTAGAAATTGCCCTTGTCGTCGCCGCAGGGCGCGTCGGCGAATCCGAGGCCGTCGACGACGAGTTCCCATTTCTCTCCGTGGATCAAAAGTTTGTGCAGCGCGAGATCGCCGCCGAGATCCTGAGCCGGGGATGAGATGGTGAGGGCAAGGAGTAGCGCTAGCGGAGTAAGTTTCTTGAGTGATTTCATATCAGTTATTTTTCCAATCCCGCCAGAGCCAGCGCAGTGTGTCCGGGAAAATGGACCCGGAGTGTTTGCCGTTGTGTCCGCCCTCGCCGAGGACGAATTTGTAGTCGTAGCCCTTGTATTTCAGGGCGGCCGCCATCTGCCGATTCGCGAGCGGCCAGTTGCCATGCATGTTGTCGAGATCCGTCGTGCCGTCCTGGAGGAAAACGCGAATGGGCTTCTTGTCGGTCTTGCGGATCAGGGCGGCGTAGTTGTGGCCGCCGCGGATGTTGGTGAAACTGCCGATGTGGCTGACGACCTTGCCAAATTGATCGGGGCGTTCCCAGGCGGCGGTGAACGCGCAGATGCCGCCGGAGCTGTTCCCGCAAAGGGCTCTGCCCACGGGATTGTCGGTCAGCGTGAGTCCCGCGCGTTTCTTGACCTCGGGCAGAATTTCCTCAAGTAACATGCGGACGTATTGATCGCTGAGGGTGTCGTATTCAAAGCTCCGGTTCTTGCGAGGTTGGCCGCCCTTGCGCGTCGAGGGGATCATGCCGGGATTGATGAAAATGCCGGCCATGGCGGGGATTTCCTTCGCGTGGATCAGATTGTCAAAAACCACGGGAACGCGATAGGCGCGCTTTTCAGCGACCATGCCGCCGCCGTCCTGAAAAATCATGAATGGAAGCGCGGTCTTGCCGTCGTAATTCGCCGGCGTATAGACCCAGACATCGCGGACGGTTCCCGCGAAAATCTTGCTGGTCCATTTGAACTGCTCGACTTTGCCCTGAGGGACGCCTTCCTTGCGTTGGGAGTCGGGGCCGAGCGTGTAATCATCGGCGGCAAGGATCGGTGTTGAGATTGCAAGTGTGAGGGCGAGGCCAGCGCAGAGGCGCGGGCTGAGAATGCGTTTGAATGGCATGGGCGGGATTGTGCTGAATCCGCGCCGCCTGTCAAAACATCGTGCGAAGGGAAAGGGACGCTCAGTCTCCGGTTCAGTCGGCATCCCGCCGGAAGGCTCCCAGCGCGTGGGTCAACGCCCGGATCTGTTCGTGAGAATGTTCGCTGGAAATTGCGAAGCGGAAATAGCCATTTTTTGGACCGCCGGGATAACGGATCAACGACGGGAAGACGCCATTGGATTTCAGTCTGCGAGTCAGAGACTTCGTCTCGTGCGCCGAACGCGGAACGAAGGAGAGGATCGGGCTTGAATTGTCGATGACGGGAAATTCGATTTTCACCAATTCGCTCTTGGCGAGGTGGGCGTTCGAGCGCAGTCGGATTCGATATCGCTTGTCACGCTTGAGTAGGGCCGTCGATGTCATCGCCGCCTCGGCGAGCGGGAGCGGCAAAGGGGTGGAGCCCTGAAATGCGTGGCTGCGAGTCGCGATCCTGTCTCGTCGAGATTGGGAGCAGAGAACGCCGCCCCCGGCGCAGCCAAAAGCCTTGCTTAGGGTTATCGTCTGGATGATGCGTCGCCGGTTGACGTCTTCGGCTTCGAGTGTTCCGCGGCCATTCGCGCCCGTGACGCCGGCTCCGTGCGCGTCGTCAACCAGCATCAAGCCGCCTTTTGGCAACAGTTTCTCGTAGGCGTTGAGCGGCGCTAGAGAGCCGTCGTGGCTGAACAGGCCGTCCGTCATGAGCAGCGGTTTGGCGGATTGCGGCAGGGTTTTCAGTTTCAGCTTCAGATCATTCGCATCGCGATGCGTAAATGATGTCACCGGACAGTCGAGAAATCGGGCGGCATCGAGCAGCGAGGCGTGGGAGCGTTCGTCGATCAGGCCGTGGGTGATTTCGCCGTTGAGACTCTGGGTGACGGCGATATTCGCGAGATAACCGGCGGAGACGGTCAAGGCTGCGCGGGCGCCGAAATATGAGGCAAGTCGTTTCTCGAGTCTGGAATAGAGCGGATGATTGCCGGTTGTGATGCGGGACGCGGATGAACTTAAGCCGGTCTGATCCGCGCCATTTTTTAGCGCGTCGATGACCGAGGGATGCGTCGCCAGTCGGAAGTAATCACAGCCGCCGAAATAGACGAGTCGTCGCCTTTCATGGACGACGAAGTTTTGGTCGATGATTTCGAGTTGTGCGGTGAGTTCACTCACGGGTTCGGCGCTTCGCGAGATCGGAAGCGTTGCAGGCGGTTATTGGCGGATTTCGATGTGGTCGCCGGGTTCGATCTGAAAGTCTTCTCCATGGAGCAGTCGCCAGGTGGGGACTTGAAAAACGTCGCTGCCTCGGTGAACAAAAATTGTGCGAGGATTGCGGCGCGCGTTGTGGCCGGCCTCGACGATGGCCTGACTGAGCGACAGTTCCTCCCGCCATGGAATGGCGGTGTTCTTCACGGCTCCGCTAAACGTGATTGATGTTTCCTCGGCTTCGCCTGTTCTGTGTTGCGATTGCTGAATCCGGCCGGATTGCAGACCGATGGCGTAGGCCTGTCTTTGGTCCCTTTTCGCGGCCTTTTTGGTTGTGCATCCGATGGAGAGGCCCAGGAGCATGCCAAGGATCCAGACGAGGAGATAACACTTCATGGTCTCGATGGAACAGTTGTCATCGTGAATCGTTGCGCGTGCGTTCCGACTAAACGTCCGTTCAACAGCTTGTCGGAGTCCCTGTAAGAACCTTGACGCAGTGGGGGATTGCTCCGACGACGAAGCCGAGGCATTCAACGGCGCCACTGGGCTTGCCCGGCAGGCAAAGGACGAGTGTTTGACCGATGGCGACGGCGAGGCTGCGGGAAAGGATGGCGTTGGGCGTGATCTTCATGGATTCGATGCGCATGACCTCGCCGAAGCCGGGAAGTTCTCGGTCGGAAATTTCACGGACCGCCTCGGGCGTGACATCGCGGGGCGCGACACCGGTGCCTCCGGTGGTCACGACGAGTCCGCAGCCTCGGGCAGACAAGGTCTTGATCGCCCGTTGGATGTCGCGTTTGTCGTCGCCCACGATTTCCTCATCGACGACTTCCCATTTGTAACCCTCGGCGGCCTGCTTCAGCGCGGGGCCGCCGAGGTCCTCGTATTCGCCTTTGGACGCTCGATCTGAGATAGTAATGATTCCGACTTTGATGCTCATGGACGGGACTTTAGCGAGGATCGGCGCGTTGGCAAAGTCGGGAAGTTTCGGGAATGCGTGGCAGTCCACGGCGGGGGGGGCGAGGCGCAATGCCTTGAGGCCCTATTTCTTCGTTTTGGAAACGAGTTTTACATTGGTGATGCGCATTTTTTTGTCCACCGCTTTGCACATGTCGTAGATCGTGAGGGCGGCGATGTTCACCGCCGTGAGCGCTTCCATCTCAATCCCGGTCCGGGCCAGGATTTTGGCTGAGGCGGTGATGATGACGCGATCTTGTGAAGCGGGAATCTCAAAATTCACTTCCGCGTGGGTCAAGGGCAGGGGATGGCAAAGCGGGATGAGGTCGCCCGTTTTCTTGGCGGCCATGATGCCGGCGATTCGCGCGGTCGCGAGCACGTTGCCTTTGGCCACCTTGTTCGCTTGAATGAGTTTGAGAGTGGAGGGCTGAAGGCGGATTTCGCCCCTGGCGACGGCTTCGCGCTCCTGGATCGGTTTCGCCGAGACGTCCACCATGCTGGCTTCGCCCCGCGCGTCGAGATGAGTGAGTTTTTGTGTTGGCATTTCGTAAAATGGGACGGCGGCTTCAGACGTTCTCGATCGACTGTTTCCATTCCGCGATCACGGTGTCCGCGGCGGTTCCGACATCGATGCTGGTTTCGGGCACGTGCCGTGGAATGTAGTCGGGCGACGTGCGGAGCAGGTCGTTGGTGACGAGAATCTGAGCGTCGCAATCGGGCCCGGAGCCAATCCCGATTGTGGGTATGGCAATGGCCTCGGTGATTTCACGCGCCACGGGCGGCTTGATCAGCTCCAGCACAACCGCGAAGGCGCCGGCGTTCACCAATCTGGCGGCGTCGTCGAGCAATGCCTGGCGTTCGTCGTCCGATTTGCCTTTGACGCGGTAGCCGCCTTCTTCACGCACGCTTTGGGGCAGCATGCCGAGGTGGCCGATGAACGGCACGCCGGCGGCGACGATAGCTCGGATTTGTGGAAGGATCGCCAAACCGCCTTCGGCTTTGACCGCTTCCGCGCCTGCGGCGACGAGACGTTGAGCGTTTTCGGCTGCGGCGGTCTCTGTGCCGTAGCTGCCGAAAGGGAGATCGGCGGCCAGCAGGGCATTGGGTTTGGCGCGGGCGCAAGCGCGAAGGTGGTGTTCGATGTCGGCCATGGTCACGAAGGTGGTGTCCTCGTAGCCGAGCGCGACCATGCCTAGGGAATCGCCAACCAGAATGAGAGGGATTTTCAGGCGATCCAGGCGGCGTGTGGTGGGGAAATCGTAGGCGGTTAATGCGGCAAACCGTTGACGCCGGCGTTTGAATTCCGCGAATTCACTCACGCTGATTTTGACGGTTTCCATGCGCAGAGCTTCACTCAGCGGTTTCACGCCGGGCAAGCGCAAACTCAGCGGAGACGAACGCCCTGGATGGGCGCCGATCGACGGCAAGAATTGAAGAAAAATTCTCTATTGACAAGGCAAGCGCCCGAGTTATTGTGACTTCGATTCGGGTAGCGGTACGTTTCTTCAGCGGGGTTCCCCACCCCCACCTCCTTGGCGTCTGCTACTCGAATCATTTTTCTTCTTCTTACGATTGACACCAAAAACGGGTTCACCTACTTTCTCGGCCTCCGATTTGCGGGGGCGTAGCTCAATCGGTTAGAGCGCTGGCCTGTCACGCCAGAGGTTGCGAGTTCGAGTCTCGTCGCTCCCGCCATTTTTTTCGGAGAATTCCTGAATTGTCGTAGATGTGCGGTCCTATTCCTTCTCCAACTCCGGGCCGCATCTCACTGCGCCCTCCTCACTTCGGCACGGGTTCCGGGCCATACATCTGGCAGACGTTCTTCTTTCCGCCTTGCGGCGTCATTCCAGAGTGTCTCGCATGCGCCTCAATCGTTTCGCACTCGGGGAATGTCTCAGCTGCGTGGATTCTCTTCGGCGCGGGTTGAAACGGGCAATCATCATGGTTGTAATGTGTTGAGCGGCCTCCCGGCGAAGCGACTCCAATCCGAATTGACGTTCGCCGATGTAGCGACGCGCGCTTGACGAGGCTGCCCGTTGTGTTACCAACGGTCCACCCATGAGCCAGCTCAAAGCTCCCCCCACCGACTGGAAAGGCAGGTTACGCTATCTCGGTCCCGGATTAATTATCACTGCATCCATCGTCGGATCCGGCGAACTGATTGCCACCCCCGCCGTTGCGTCCGACCCAAGCATCGGCTTCAAGCTGCTGTGGTTCATCATTCTCGGTTGCATTATCAAGGTCTTTGTCCAGTTGGAGTTGGGGCGGTACGCCATCTCGAGAGGGAAGACGACGATCGAGGCGATGGATGAAATGCCCGGTCCCCGATTGCGGGTCTCATGGCTTGTGTGGATCTGGCTGTTCATGTTTATCGCGTTGCCGTTTCAGGTGGCGGGCATGTTTGGGGCGCTCGCCAAAATGGTCACGCTGGGAGGTGGGCCGAGCAGTCTGGAATGGCTGTGGGTCGTGTGCGTGGGTGTCGGCACGAGCGTCTTGCTGGTTTCCGGCCGTTATAAACTGGTGCAAAACGTTTCGACGGTGATGGTGGTGCTTTTCACATTTTTCACCTTGTTTGCTTTGGTGACGGTGCAGAGCACGGAGTTTGCCATCACCGGCGCCAATATTGCCGAGGGACTGAGTTTTCAGTTGCCGTCGGATTTCACGGTCGCTTTTGCGGCCTTTGGGATCATTGGCGTCGGCGCCTCGGAGTTAATCTATTATCCGTATTGGTGCTTGGAGAAAGGCTACGCGAAAAATGTCGGCACATTCGACAAATCGGAGGAGTGGTATAGCCGGGCGCGCGGATGGGTGCGCGTCATGAGTACGGATGCCTGGTTGTCGTTGGTGGTCTACACCGGGGCGACAGTGGCGTTCTATTTGTTGGGAGCGGCGGTGCTCCACGGTCAGGGAATCGTCATCAAGGACGGGGTCGATATAAACGGGCATGACGTGATTCACCACCTTTCAAGAATGTACACGGACTCCTACGGAAAGGCGGGATTGATGATCTTCCTGATGGGGGGGGCGTGTGTGCTCTTTTCCACGGTGTTTGCCGCGACTGCGTCGAATGCCCGGTTGCTCGTAAATGGGTTGTCCGTCTATAAGCTCAAGATTGCAAAGGACGATGAGGAGCTGGCGAAACTGATCAAGATTGGGTGCGTTTTCCTGGCCTTGGCTTCGATGGCCATTTCGCTGGCGTTCAAGGGCAAGGTCGTGTTGCTGGTTCTTATTGGCGGTGTGGCGCAGGGGATCATGCTGCCGTTTCTGGCGGGCGCGGCTCTCTATTTCAGATTCCAGCACAAGAAGCTGGCGACGCCTCCTGGCAAGGAATGGAAATTTGGTCTGGGCACGTTCTTTCTGGTCGTCTCCTTGCTGGCCATGGCGGCCGTGGGGCTCTATCAGGCTCAGAAAGAGATTCGCGGGTTCCTGGAGGAACCTGAACCGATCGTCGCTCCGGCCGAAGCAGGGGCCGAAGCAGCCGCGCCAGGAAATTAATAGTGCGATCGGCAGAGCAGGCGAAGATCGCGCTTTTGCAGTTTTCCAGCGGATGATTTCGGCCGGTCTCGATCCTGTTCCATCGTCGCGCCGACTCTGACTATTGCTTTCGCTTTTCGAGCATCGCCTTCACGTCTTCCGCCTTGATTCCCTTGACCGGAAGAGGGTAGTCGAGGAGATCGCCGTTGGGCTTGAAGCCATTGCCGTCAACATCGATGAAAATGGGATTGTTGTAAGCGCAGGGTTTGATGCTCGCTTGCGCGCTGGTTCCGTAGCCTGTCTTCAAATCGAAATTCTCCCCGTAGGCGACGACGATGAGATGGGCGTCTTCGCTGAGCGGAACGTCGATCGTCTGATCGAATTTCACGACTCCGTCCTGGAACATCTTCGCGTGTGATTTGCGCGTGAAGTTGAGATCCGGGCGTTGGCGCCCATTGACCAGAACCTGAACGCGGTCGATGTCGATCCAGTCGGTGCACTGCACGCGCACATTGAGTTTGACGCCGCCGTTGCCGCGGGTCTGGCCGCCGGCGACGATGCCGTCTTCGGTTGTGACTTCGAGGTAGGGGCCGGTGGTGAGGATCATGCGTCCGGCCTTGCTGTTCCGGCTCAATTCCCGCCAATCCAGCTTTGCGGGTTGGTCTGTCGACGACTGGACGTAGGTGCGCCAGCCGCCGACGCCGTTGCCATGGACCCTATGCGCGTCGGAAACAGCGATGCCCCAGTATTTGTGGCCGCGATTTAGATTCTGAAGCCATTGGAACTCACGCACGTAGCTGACGTATTCACGGCCTCCTCGTCGACGAATGTAGTAGGGGAACCCATCGAGGATCTGGGATGCCTGATAGTTCTGTGTTTCAATTCCATCAATCATCCTGGAGAGGCCCTGGAAACCGCCGTCGACGCGGCCGTCGCCGTTGCGATCGGTGAAGTTCTGAACCATGTCGGGGTGGTTGATATGAATCCAGCGGCTGGAGTCTTCACCCTGAAAACGGCGAAGCACGAGTGCGTTGAGGCGAGGATCCATCTGGTAGGGCGGAAGTCCGCCGTCCTGGGTGAAGGGAACCGGCTTGAGCGGGAACATGTTCATGTGCGCCATGCTGCCTGTGTGTTCCGTGCCGGGAACGGTGTTGATCTCGGAGCTGAGGCCGAGCTTCTTGATGTGCGGCGCCCAGTCGTAAAGCCGGTTGTGCTCGGTCGTCGGCGCGAATTCGATGTGCTCGGCGGCGAGGTTAATGACGCGGTCGTCTGTGCCGCAGGTGTTGTCGCCGCTGGGCGTCGAGTGATTGTGATAATCCGAGCTGACCCAGCCGGGCGTTTTGACGAGGCGTTTCAGGACGCCCTTGATTTCGACGGTCTTGCCGGCCTGGAGGTCGATCTCTTTGGAAATGTGGCTGAATTCAATGCCGTGGGTGACGACGATGCGATATTTTCCCGGATCGAGCTGCACGCGGAACTCGCCATTTTCGGAGTGATACTGATCTTTGCAGCCATGGGCGCGGTTATCCGGGCCGAGGTTGGGCGACTTCGTTCCGGAAATGCCGATGAACTGCGCCTTGCAGGGGATGCTGGTTCCTTTTTCATCCTTAATGGCGAATGCGAGGGCGGATGTGGCGCTCATCTGAAGTTCCCGAACCGCTGGGAAATCGCTGGCCGCGACTTCGCCGGTAAGAGTTTTCCGACCGTGATCACTCAGCTCCCATTTGTAGGATTTGGGAGGAAGGAACAACGGAATACGACCCAATGTGTTTGGGTAGGCTATCACTGAGGATCCGCCGTCTCGAACGGTGAGTGTGGCCGTGCTAATGGGGTCATTCTTGTCATCCTGAATGCTGAGCATGAACGCATCCACGCCTGCGAGGCTCTGCATCATGGCCACAATACCAACGGCTGCAGCCGGCGAAGACCCGACCGCGAGGAAGCGCCCGAAAGTGATTTCCTCTCCCGGCTGCAAAGACACTTCGGCCGGCGGGCGTTTCATGCCGTCCTTCTCCCACCAGTCGTAGGCGTAGCCGGCTTTGTCCGCGGGATCGATGGCGTCGGCCCAATTGATTCCGCCGAAAGTCCCGCGTTGCGAGAAGTTGGTCCAGCGATCCGTGACGCGCCCCTTGAAGGCTTTTTTGCTTTCGTTGCGCATCGTGGTGACGATGAGCACGCCGTGCCAGCCGTCCTTCAATCGATACTCGTGGCGTTTGTAGAGGCCCTTGTTGCTCGGGGCGGAGACGACCGTTTCCACGACTGCCTCGCCGCTTTCGCCTGTCTTGGCAATCCGGACGTAGGACACCTGCCCTTGCTGTCCGGAAGGCGTGAAGACGGTAATCTGATCGTTGTTCGATCCGCGACGCGTCAGGTCGTAAAGGCAGCCTGGCGTAATCCCGTTCGCGCCGTAGAAGGTGCTCATGTTGGCGCGCCTCAAATGGCCATTGTGTGAAATGACGGCCTCGACCTTGTCATTGCGCAGAACAAAGTCGCCGATGATGCCATCGGCTTCCTTTCCACCCGGCAATTGATCGGTATTGTCAGGACCGATCTCGAAGGCCTCGGGCGCGGCGAAGAGATTGACGGCGGTCAGGCATGCGAGCAGAAAGGCGACGCGGCTTGGTGTGGAATTTGATTTCATGGAAGACTTGGCCGGTGTTATTGGGGTGACGACACGTTCAATTTCTGTGGAACTCGACTGAGACTATCAGAGCGATATTCGGATACAAGCGACAGATATGAAACGAAGTAAAAATCGAGTTGTGGCGGTTTTGCTCGTCGCCGCATTGGCGGTCGGGTCAGTGGCGTGTGAGTCAACCGGTTCAAAGCCCGCGCCGTTGGCCGGAACCACGGTCTCTGACGAACGCGTGAAGCTCGACGACGCCTGGCTTTTCATTCCCGCCGGGATTTCGCATGCCGCAGATGAAGTCGAACTGACGTTGCATCTGCATGGCGCGCGGGAGTTGGTGGAAGCGCGCTTTATGGATGCGAAGCAGCCGGGAATTCTGTTGAACGTGACCTTGCCCGGGCTGTCGTCTGTCTACCGGAAGAAATTCGGCGATCCCCAGGTATTTCCGCGAATTCTCGAGGAGGCTCGCGTGGAATTGAACGCGAGAGGCATCAATGTGAGACGATTCGAGAAAGTCACTGTGACTTCATTCAGCGCGGGATTCGGAGGCGTGCGGGAGATATTGAAAGACCCGCGATCGTTTGACCGGATCGACACGCTCATCATGGCTGACTCCATTTATGCCGGTTACGTTGGCGATCGGGAGGAGCACAACGTGAATCCCGCGCACATGGAGGACTTTGCCAGATTTGCGGCCGCGGCGGCTGAGGGACGAAAGCGGCTGCTGATTACCCATACGGATCTGATACCGGAAGGCTACGCGAGCACGGCCGAGACCGCAGACTTCCTCATCGCTGAATTGGGCGGCGAACGAGCATTGAGCGACGAGACTTTCGCCGATGGTCTGCGGTTGAAAAGCCGGTATTTCGCCCGAGGCTGCGAGATTCTTGGCTTTACCGGCGTCGATGGGGAAGCCCATATGAAACATTTGCGACGGATCGATTTGTGGCTCAAGCGCGCGCGTTGATTTGGCCAAACTCACTTGACTTGGAGCCTTAAAACCATAGGTTGCGGGCATGTCGAAATCTCCACGAAAAGGATCAAAGACGCCAAAAAAGGGCATGATGCTGGGAGTTGGGCTTGATTCGGATGGCCACAAACGCGTCACGACAGGCGACAATTTCGCGTTGGTGGGCGGCACGCAGGAAACCCACGAGGCGATGACGGAGAAAACCATCAAGATCAACGAGAAGCTTTCAGCCAAAGGCAAGTCGTTGGAATCCGTCAGTCGCGAAGAATTCGACGACATCGCCCAGTCGGTCGGGCTGCATCGGCCGGATCCAGACCCCGAGCAGAACTGAACGTTCGAATCGGCGTGCGGATTTCACCTTAGCGCGATTCACTTCTTTGGTTTCCAATCCGTTCTGGTTAAAGGACTCGCTAGCGAATATGCCGGTGGAATTCCGTGCGGGCGTGTCTCGTCACGGCATTTGAACCCGGATGCCGGTTCGCAGGTTTTCGGGCAATTTTCCCCAAAATTCGGAGAAAGTTTGGTCCAGTAGCTTCCGGCAGGGACTCTTCTTCCCGTAATAGCCCGACGCCCGACGCAGAAGTTCGGCGTCCGAAACCGCCGACTGCGCAGCAACGCGCACGAGGAGGTGAAAGTGGTTTCCCATGACGCACTGGGTGATGGTCTCCACACTCGAGAATCGGGCATTTTCCCTCACCATGATGCGTAACCTCTTTGGCCCCCTGGATGGTCAGACGAGCTTTTCGCATCACTGTGTTGTCAGACCGCCGCGAAATTCCCGATACGCGTATCGGGTTCAACTTTTATTCCCATTTTCTTTAAAACCCCAGAATTTTGAAAAATGATCGGTTTACTGGCATTGGCCACGATCGGAATGGATCAACAACAACCA